>NZ_JBYSXL010000001.1:0-241912 GCF_058782155.1 Methylobacterium sp. FW306-05-D | reverse complement strand
GCCGTCCGGTCGCGTTGCGTTCTCTGCCTCAACAGGTACACAGAAGCGCCGGAGGTGACACGTCCGATGCCGTGCCGCTCCGCACATCTTGCACGCACCACTTCGAACGCATGGTTCGTTCGAGTCCAATCCTCGGAAAGCTAGCGTCATGGCGGACGGAATTTCGATCGCGTTCGGGCCCCTCGGCCCGGTGGGCCGGGGCGACGTCGTCCTCTTCGTCGGCGACGATCTCGCCCTGGCTCCCGCCGTGGCCCAGGCGATCGGCGGCGGGGTGGCCGATCTCGTCGCCCGCGCCGCGGCCGGCGAGCGCTTCAAGGGCAAGTCCCTGTCGGCCCTGGCCCTGCCCGCGCCGGCCGGCCTCGACGCAGACCGCCTGGTCGTGATCGGCCTCGGCTCCGAGAAGGACCGCGCCAAGATCGACTGGCCGGCGCTCGGCGGCTTCACCGCCAGCAAGGTCTCGGGCCGCAGCGCCCATGCCGCCTTGATCTTCGCCGGCCTCGACGTCTCCGCGGCGAACGCGGCCGACTTCGCCCTCGGCGCCCGCCTGCGCCACTACAGCTTCGACCGCTACAAGACCAAGAAGAAGCCCGAGGGCGAGGACGCCAAGGGCACGGCCCTGACCCTGATGGTGGCCGATGTCGCCGCGGCCGAGGCCGCCGCCAAGGTCGCGGACGCCGTCGCCGACGGCGTGATCCTGGCCCGCGAGCTGATCAACGAGCCGCCGAACGTCCTCTACCCGGAGGAGTTCGCCCGCCGCGCCGAGGCGTTGACCCGGCTCGGCGTCGAGGTCGAGGTCCTCGGCCCCGGCAAGCTCGAAGCGCTCGGCATGCACGCCCTGCTGGCCGTGGCCCAGGGCTCGACCCGGGAGGCGCGCGTCGTGGTGATGCGCTGGAACGGCGCCGCCGATCCCTCGGAGGCGCCCATCGCCTTCATCGGCAAGGGCGTGTGCTTCGATTCCGGCGGCGTCTCGATCAAGTCCGCCGGCGGCATGGAGGACATGAAGGGCGACATGGGCGGCGCCGCCTGCGTCGTCGGCACGATGCACGCGCTGGCCAGCCGCAAGGCGAAGGTCAACGTCGTCGGCGCCATCGGCATCGTCGAGAACATGCCCGACGGCAACGCCATGCGCCCGAGCGACATCATCACCTCGATGTCGGGACAGACCATCGAGATCATCAACACCGACGCCGAGGGCCGTCTCGTCCTCGCCGACGTGCTCTGGCACATCCAGGGCTCCTACAAGCCGAAGTTCATGATCGATCTCGCCACCCTGACGGGCGCGATCATCGTGGCGCTGGGCCAGGACATCGCCGGGATGTTCTCCAACGACGACGCCCTCTCGGCCAAGATCACGGCGGCCGGCGAGGCGACGGGCGAGGCCGTGTGGCGGATGCCGCTGATCCCGGCCTACGACAAGGCGATCGACTCGAAGTTCGCCGACATGAAGAACTCCGGCGGCCGCCATGGCGGTGCCGCCACCGCGGCCTCCTTCCTGAAGCGCTACGTCAACGACGTGCCCTGGGCCCATCTCGACATCGCCGGCGTCGCGATGTCCTCGTCGGCGAGCGAGATCAACCGGAGCTGGGGTGCGGGCTGGGGCGTGCGCCTGCTCGACCGCTTGGTGCGCGACAACTACGAGGCCTGAGGCCCGTGCTGCCGGCCCTGTTCCCGCTGGCAGCCGCGATCCTCGCGATCGCCGTCGCCTTCGCCACGGGCTTCGACCAGCGGACGGTGCTGCCGCCGGAGCTCGAGGCCCGCTTCTACGGCTTCTTCCTCGATCGCTATCCGCTCTTCGCGGTGGCGATCGTCTACGGGCTCGCCTGTCTCGGCCTGCGGATCGTCCGGCCGGGTCCGGCCGGCTGGCCCCGTCGGCTCGTCGGGGGCGCGCTGGCCCTGGTGCTGTTCCTGGCAATCTGCCTGTATCCCACCTTCGGGGGCGTGGCCCTGCGCCTCGCCTTCGCCAGCGGCGGCACCGCCTTCATCACGCAGCAGCCGATGCCGGCCGCCTTCGCCCTCGGCTCGGCCCTGGCCGCCACGATGTTCGGGAGCGTCCTGGGCCTCGGCGCTCTGCTCATCGGCAACCGACCGGCGCGGGCCTCCCGGCCCCGACGCCGGCTGCGGGCCGCGGTCGACTTCCTGCTCCGGTATCTCGCCCTCTGGTTCGCCCTGGGCGTGCTGGGCCTCGCCCACCTGGCGGGTTTCGGCATCTGGCCGCGCCGGCCGATGACGATCGGGGATGCCCTGTTAGCCGGTGCCCTGGCGTGCATCGCGTTTCTGCCGCACCTGAGTTGCAACGCAGTGATGACGCGGCAGGATCGTCGGCGTCCGTCCCGCGCCGCCGCTTGATCCCGCCGCTCGGATGGCCGAGGATGGTTTAGATGTGAACTAAGGAGGCAGGAAGCCGCCGGGTCGCATCACAGGGAGGAGATACATGCCCGTATCCCGGAGCGCCGCGCGCCCGTGGCTGTCCGCTTATCCGCCGAGCGTCCCGGCGGACCTCGACATCGACCGCCTCGGAACGCTGGTCGACCTGTTCGAGGATTGCATGGCGCGCTCGGGGCCACGCCCCGCCCTGGAGAGTTTCGGAGCCCGCATTTCCTACGCCGCCCTCGGGGCCGGCTCCGAGGCCGTGGCGGCATGGCTCGCGGCGCAGGGCCTCGCCAAGGGCGACCGGGTCGCGATCATGATGCCGAACGTCGCCGCCTACCCGGCGACGATCTTCGGTGTGCTGCTCGCCGGCTGCACCGTCGTCAACGTCAATCCGCTCTACACCCCGCGCGAGCTGACGGCGCAGCTGAACGATTCGGGCGCCCGCATCCTCTTCGTGCTCGAGAACTTCGCCCATACGGTGATGCAGGCCCTGCCGGACCTCGCCCTCGACCGGATCGTCCTGGCCGGACCCGGCGACGGCCTCGGCCTGAAGGGACGGCTGGTCACCCTGATCTCGCGCCACGTCAAGAAGGCGGTCCCGCCCTATCGCTTCCCGGACGGGCGCGCGGTCCGTTTCGACGCGGTGATCCGCGCGGGCACCGGCAAGCCCAAGGTTCGCGTGCCCGTGCGCCCGGACGACCTCGCGTTCCTGCAATATACCGGCGGCACCACGGGCGTCGCCAAGGCGGCGATGCTGACCCACCGCAACATCATGGCCAATGTCGAGCAGAGCCGGGTCTGGTTCCGCATCTCCGCGGAGGACGGCGAGACGCGCGTCATGGTGACGGCGCTGCCGCTCTACCATATCTTCGCGCTGACCTGCTGCTTCTTCTTCTTCATGAAGGTGGGCGGCTGCTGCCTGCTGATCGCCAACCCGCGCGACGCGGACGGCTTCATCAAGACCCTGAAGGGCACGCGCTTCACCCATTTCTCCGGGGTGAACACCCTGTTCAACCTGCTGATCAACCATCAGAGGATCGGCGAAGTCGACTTCTCGAAGCTCGACTTCGTCATCGCCGGCGGCATGGCGGTGCAGGCCGCCGTCGCCGAGAAGTGGAAGGCGATCACCGGCCGGGCCATCGTCGAGGGCTACGGCCTGTCCGAGACCTCGCCGGTGGTCTGCGTCAACCCGCCGGACCTCGCCGCCTGGAGCGGCACCATCGGCTACCCCTTGCCCTCGACCGACGTTTCGATCCGCGGCCTCGACGGCCGGGAGGTGGCGATCGGCGAACCCGGCGAACTCTGCGTGCGCGGGCCCCAGGTCATGGCCGGCTACTGGAAGCGCCCGGACGAGACCGCCCGGGCCACCACGGCCGACGGCTATTTCCGCACCGGCGACGTGGCGGTGCTGAACCCGGACGGACAGGTCCGCATCGTCGACCGGATGAAGGACATGATCCTGGTCTCGGGCTTCAACGTCTACCCGAACGAGATCGAGGACGTGCTCGCGAGCCATCCGGGCGTGCTCGAATGCGCCGTGGTCGGGGCGATCAACGACGAGACCGGCGAGATGGTCGTGGCCCACGTGGTGCGCAAGGACGAGGCGATGACCACCGACGCGCTGCGGACCTTCGCCCGCTCGCAGCTCACCGGCTACAAGGTGCCGCGCCGGGTCGTCTTCCACGACGCCCTGCCCAAGACCAATGTCGGCAAGGTGCTGCGCCGGGCCCTGCGCGACGATCCGCCCCCGCCGTGACGTCCGGCCGCCCGTAACCCGAGCCCACCCTCCGGCGAAGAGGGCCATCGGAGACGGGTGACATCGGGCCGTCTTGCGCGCTCGCCGCGTCCGGCCAATGTCAGGGCAACAGGCCGGCGCGCCGCGATTCGCGCCGCACGGAGGGATCGACATGCATATCAGGCGCAACCAGGCATGGGAGATGCCCGAACACCTCGCGACGCCGGAGAGCGTCTTCCTCGACCGCCGGCGCCTCCTCGGCGGCGCGGCGGGCCTGGCGGCAGCCTCGCTGATCGGCACGGAGGGCGCGCTGGCGGCCTCCGACCCCACCGCCGACCTCTATCCCGCCAAGCGCAACGAGGCCTACACCCTCGACCGGCCGCTCACGCCGGAGAAGTTCAGCGCCGACTACAACAACTTCTACGAATACGGCACCTCGAAGTCGGTTCTCCCAGCCGCCAACGCCCTGAAGACGCGGCCCTGGACGGTGGCGATCGACGGCCTCGTCGAGAAGCCGATGACCCTCGGGATCGACGACCTGATCCGCAAGATGCCCCTGGAGGAGCGCCTCTACCGGCACCGCTGCGTCGAGGCCTGGTCGATGTCGGTGCCCTGGACCGGTTTCCCACTGGCGAAGCTCGTGGCCCTGGCGAAACCCACCGCGGGCGCGAAGTACATCCAGATGCAGACCTTCCTCGACCGCGCGATGGCGCCGGGGCAGAAGTCCTTCCTGTATCCCTGGCCCTACACCGAGGGGCTGACCCTGGAGGAGGCGGGCAACGACCTCGCCTTCGTGGCCACCGGCGTCTACGGCAAGCCGCTCGCCAACCAGTTCGGCGCGCCGATCCGCCTCGTGGTCCCGTGGAAGTACGGTTTCAAGTCGGTGAAATCGATCACCAAGATCTCGTTCGTGGCCGAGCGGCCGAAGACCTTCTGGGAAGGGCTGCAGGCGGCCGAGTACGGCTTCTGGGCGAACGTCAATCCGGCCGTGTCGCATCCGCGCTGGAGCCAGGCGACGGAGCGGGTGCTGGGCACCGACCAGCGCGTGCCGACCCTGATCTACAACGGCTACGGGGAGCAGGTCGCCGGCCTCTACAAGGGGCTGGAGAAGGAGCGCCTGTTCGTCTGACCGTCACGATGGGGCGGGCGGGGCGGCGGACCACCCCGTCCCGCATCCGCACTCAGTAGGTCCAGCGCTGGGCCTTGGCCACGAGGAAGTCGCGGAACGCCTGGACGCGGGCGACGGTGCGCATCTCCTCGGCGTAGACCAGATAGCTCTCCATGTGCGGCATCTCGGTCTCGCGCATCACCTGCACCAGGCCGGCCTGACCCTCGGCCGCGTAATCGGGCAGGATGCCGATGCCGGCGCCGGTGTCGATGGCCTGCTGCAGGGCGGTGATGTTGTTGACCGTGAAATGGATCGTCCGCCGCTCCTGGCCCTCGCGGCCGACGGTGGAGAGCCAGTGCGTCGCCAGCAGGTAGGACGGCTCGTTGCCGCCGAACGAGACCAGGCGGTGATTGTCGAGGTCGGCGATGGATTTCGGCTCGCCGAAGCGCTTGACGTAATCCTGCGACGCGAAGGCGTGGTAGTGCACCGTGAACAGGCGCCGCTGGATCAGGTCCGGCTGGGCCGGGCGCCGCATGCGGATCGCCACATCGGCCTCGCGCATGGCGAGATCGAGCTCCTCGTTGGTGAGGATGAGCTCGACGCGCACGTCCGGGTAGAGGTCGAGGAATTCGGCGATGCGCTGGGCGAGCCAGGCGGTGCCGAGGCCCACCGTGGTCGTCACCTTGAGATCGCCGGTCGGTCGCTCGCTGGTCTCGACCAGGCGCGCCTTCGTGTTCTCCAGGCGCAGCTTCATGTCGCGGGCCGCGCGGAATAGCAGGTCGCCCTGCTCGGTCAGGATCAGGCCGCGGGCGTGGCGGTGGAACAACGGCGCCTTGAGCTCGCGTTCGAGGGCGCTGATCTGCCGGCTCACCGCCGACTGGCTCAGGCCGATGTCGTCGCCGGCCCGCGTGAAGCTGCCGGCTTCCGCGACGTTGAGGAAGATGCGGATCTTGTCCCAGTCCAAGGCGTCCACTCCCGTACGCAACCCGACGCCGGCTGACCATGCCTCCCGTCCCGCCGAGCCGCGATCCGGACGTCCATGCCAGGCCCGAGCGGCCCGACCGTTCCCGTGCGCGCGCGGCGCGGGCCGGGAAGGAGCGAGTCATGCGGGTGACGCCGACGGCCCATGCCGTCAGCGCCTAGGTTATTGGTTCGACCTTGCGATTGTCTTGACGCCGCGCGCAAGACGCATGGCGTCGTCGTCCGCCAGAATCTTCCTATTCGGCGGCCGCTTGCTGGGGTGTTTCGCCGACTTCCAGCGCGGCTAGGTACTTCTCGGCGTCGAGGGCGGCCATGCAGCCCATGCCGGCTGCGGTGATCGCCTGGCGGTAGACGTCGTCGGTGACGTCGCCCGCCGCGTAGACGCCGGGGATCGCCGTGTGGGTGGTGCCCGGCGCGGTGTCGATGTAGCCGCCGTCGCGCATGGCGAGCTGGCCCTCGAAGATCCCGGTGGCCGGCTGGTGCCCGATGGCGATGAAGACGCCGTCCGTCCTGTGCTCCGTGATCTCGCCGGTGCGGGTGTCCTTCAGGCGCACATGGGTCACCGAAGGCGGCTTCTCGCTGCCGCAGATCTCCTCGACCGCGTGGTGCCACACCACCTCGACGTTGGGGTGCTTGAACAGGCGCTCCTGCAGGATGCGCTCGGCGCGGAACTCGCCGCGGCGATGGACGACGATGACCTTGGAGGCGAGGTTGGCGAGGTAGAGCGCCTCCTCCACGGCGGTGTTGCCGCCGCCGACCACCACGACCTCCTTGCCCCGGAAGAAGAAGCCGTCGCAGGTGGCGCAGGCCGAAACGCCGAAGCCCTGGAACTTGGCCTCGGAGGGCAGCCCGAGCCACTTCGCCTGGGCGCCGGTGGCGATGATCACCGCGTCGGCCGAGTAGGTCTCGCCGGAATCGGCCTCGAGCCGGAAGGGCCGCACGTTCAGATCGACCTTGGTGATGTATTCGGACACGATCCTGGTGCCGACATGCTCAGCCTGCAGGCGCATCTGCTCCATCAGCCAGGGGCCCTGGATCGCCTCGGCGAAGCCCGGATAGTTCTCCACGTCGGTGGTGATCATGAGCTGGCCGCCGGGCTGGAAGCCCGAGATCATCAGGGGCTCGACCATGGCGCGGGCGGCATAGATCGCGGCCGTGTAGCCGGCGGGACCGGAGCCGATGATGATGAGTTTGGAATGGGTGTGCGCCATCGCTCTCGTCTCCTTCAGGCCCATCGCGCGCGGTGATCGGCATAGGCCTTGGCCATCGCGCCTGCGATGACGGGGGTCGCATCCAGGGGCTGGTAGTGAAGTTCCTCCAGGCGGCCGACGAAGGGCTTCAGGGCCCCCGCCATCGCGAGGCCGGCGAAGAGCCGCCTGTGACGGATATAGGTCTTGGGCAGGTCGAACAGGAGGACGGGGACGCCCGTGCTCACGGCCTCGCCCACCATGTTGGCGGAATCCGACGTGACGACGATCGAATCGGCGATCGCCAGCATCGGAACATAAGGGTTGAGGCTGCCGCCGTCCCAGAAGAAGCCGCCCTTGGTGGCCACCATGGTCCGCAGGGCCTCGCGCAGGTTCTGCGGCGTGCGCCGGGACACCGTCACCATCAGCGAGCAGCCGCCGTCGGTGAGCTTGTCGAGGTCGCGCAGGAGCCGGCGCATGTCCGCCGGGCGGTAGCTGAGATGCCGGCTGTCGCCGCCGATCAGCACGGCGATGCGCGGCCAGGGCAAGGCGGACAGGCGCGGGTCCGGGTTCGCGCGGGCCTCGGCCAGGCGCTCCGGCGTGACCTGATGCGGCGGTGTCAGGGTGGTGAAGACGTTGGGGCCGCGCAGGTCGTCGTAATCCGGCACCCAGACGAAGTTCGCCGAGTCGTGCCCGATGCGCGGGTCCTTCAGGAAGGCCGTGAAGGTACGGCCCCGCGAGGCGGCACGCACCGCCCGCAGGTAGGGCACGGACCGGCGGCCGGAGGCGATCAGCAGGTCGGGGAGGGAGCCGGCGAGGATCCCGCGGGGGTTGCCCGGCCGATCCCGCGGGTCGGTCGGCCCCCAGGGCGCCATCCAGCCGAAGGGCGGACGGGGTGCGATCCGACGGAGCTCGAACGGCAGGCCGAGGGTCTCGGCGAGGCCGATGCACTGGTTCTCGTCGCCCGCCTTGCCGTCGGTGACGATCCAGGTCCGGGCCTGGTTGAGTTCGGGAAGCGGCGCTGAGGCGCCGGTGGGGGAAGGCATCGCGGACGCTGCCGACATCAGGTGATCCAGGTCAATCCTCGGGCGGACTCATCCGCGGGGCCGTCCACTCAATCCTGGGGGAGGGCACGCCGCAGCCAGCCCGCATAATGCTGGGCGATGGCGGTCACCCGGCGGCGCTCGGAGGCCGGGTCGTACCAGGCGCCGCCCGAACTCGACGGCAGGGCGGAGAGCTGGGGGTGCCGGGCGAGGACCTCGCCCCGGCGTCCGACGAGCAGGGCCTCGCCGTCGAGGTAGTCGCTCTGAGTTCCGCCGCCGAGGCGGCCGCGTCCCCCGTCGCCGCCGGCATAGGGATTGATCGACAGGCCCTTGATCCGCACCACCAGGACAGGACCGCGGCCGCCGAGCCGGTCGGCGAACGCGGTGCGGAGGGCGGCGAGCAGATCCTCGCGCAGGTCGAGCGCCGGAGTGCCGCCGCCGAGGGCGATCAGCGGCCGGACATCGACCTGGATGCCGGAGAGGCGCTCGCCCCCGAGACTCGGGAGGTCCTCGGCCCGGGCCGCTCCGGGCAGGGCGAGGAGACCGAGCAGCGCGAAAGCCGCCCGGAGAAGGCCCGGCCGCATCGGAGCCTCAGCCGCCGTATTGGACGGCGACGACCTCGTAGGACTTGCCGCCACCCGGCGTCGTCACCTCGACCGTGTCGCCGACGCCCTTGCCGATCAGCGCGCGGGCGATCGGGGAGGTGATGGAGACCAGGCCGGAGCGGACGTCCGCCTCGGGCTCGCCGACGAGCTGGTAGGTCTTCTCTTCCTCGGTGTCCTCGTCGAGGAGCTTCACCGTGGCGCCGAACTTGATCTTGGTGCCCGAGAGCTTCGAGACGTCGATCACCTCGGCGCGTGAGATCATGCTCTCCAGTTCGAGGACGCGGCCCTCGTTGTGGGACTGCGCCTCCTTGGCGGCATGGTACTCGGCGTTCTCGGACAGGTCGCCGAGGGCGCGGGCCTCGGCGATGGCCTGGATGATCCGCTGGCGCTCCACCTGCTGGCGGTGCTTCAACTCCTCCTCCAGCGCTGCGTAACCGCGCACCGTCATCGGAACCTTGTCTATCGTCATCGTCTCGCGCCACAATGAATAAGCCCGGCCAGGAGCACGCCGCTCCTTCCGGGCCAGAGTAAGTTACTCCTGAACCGCCAACAGCACGGCTCCCGATCGACACGGGAGCCGCGTGAGACTTCAGGCCGCGAAGTATTCCTGCAAGGCGCGCACCTTAAGATCGCCTCCGAGATAGGCCTTGATCCCCTCGGCCGCAGCCATCGCTCCTGCAAGAGTGGTGTAGTACGGCACTTTATGCAAGAGGGCCGCGCGCCGGAGGGAGCGCGAGTCCGACAGGGCGCCCGCCCCCTCGGTGGTGTTGAAGACGAGCTGGATGTCGCCGTTCTTGATCGAATCGACGACGTGCGGCCGGCCCTCCAGCACCTTGTTCACCCGCTCCGTCGCCACGCCCTGATCGGCCAGGTAGCGCTGCGTGCCGCCGGTGGCGATGATGGTGAAGCCGAGCTCCGAGAGCAGACGGATCGCCGGCAGGATGCGCTCCTTGTCGGCGTCGCGCACCGAGACGAAGACCGCGCCGCCCTTCGGCACGAGGGTACCCGAGCCGAGCTGGCTCTTGGCGAAGGCGACGCCGAAGCTCGAATCGAGGCCGATCACCTCGCCGGTGGAGCGCATCTCGGGTCCGAGCAGCACGTCGACGCCCGGGAAGCGGGCGAAGGGGAACACCGCCTCCTTGACCGCGATGTGATCCAGCACCTTCGCCTTCAGGTCGAAGCTCGCGAGCGACTCTCCGGCCATGACGCGGGCCGCGATCTTGGCGATCGGGTCTCCGATCACCTTGGCGACGAAGGGCACCGTGCGCGAGGCGCGGGGGTTCACCTCCAGCACGTAGATGGTGCCGTCCTTGATCGCGTACTGCACGTTCATCAGGCCGCCGACCTTCAGGGCCAGGGCCATGGCCCGGGTCTGACGCTCGAGTTCGGCGATGATCTCCGGCGAGAGCGAGCGCGAGGGCAGCGAGCAGGCGGAGTCGCCCGAGTGGATGCCCGCTTCCTCGATGTGCTCCATGATGCCCGCGATGAAGACGTCCTTGCCGTCGCAGATGGCGTCGACGTCGATCTCGGTGGCGTCCGACAGGTAGCGGTCGAACAGGAGCGGGTTCTTGCCCAGCACCGTGTTGATCTGGCCCGTCTTGTCGTTGGGGTAGCGCGCCTTGACGTCCGAGGGGATCAGGCTCGGCAGGGTGTCGAGAAGGTAGTCGGCGAACTGCGCCTCGTCGCGGATGATCGCCATGGCGCGGCCGCCCAGCACGTAGCTCGGGCGCACCACGAAGGGCAGGCCGAGGTCGGAGGCGATCAGGCGGCTCTGCTCCACCGAGTAGGCGATGCCGTTCTTCGGCTGCTTCATGCCGAGCTTGTCGAGGAGACGCTTGAACTGGTCGCGGTCCTCGGCGAGGTCGATGGCATCCGGCGAGGTGCCGAGGATCGGCACGCCGGCGGCCTCCAGCGCGCGGGCCAGCTTCAGCGGGGTCTGGCCGCCGAACTGCACGATGACGCCGTGGAGCGTGCCGGCCTGGCGCTCGGTCTCGATGATCTCGAGGACGTCCTCCTGGGTGAGCGGCTCGAAGTAGAGCCGGTCGGAGGTGTCGTAGTCGGTCGAGACCGTCTCCGGGTTGCAATTGACCATGATGGTCTCGTAGCCGGCCTCGGACAGCGCGAAGCAGGCGTGACAGCAGCAATAGTCGAACTCGATGCCCTGGCCGATCCGGTTCGGGCCGCCGCCGAGGATGATGACCTTCTTGGCGTCGGTGGGCCGCGCCTCGTCCACCACCGCGCCGGCGAAGGGCGCGACGTAGGTCGAGTACATGTAGGCGGTGGGAGCCTGGAACTCGGCCGCGCAGGTGTCGATGCGCTTGAAGACGGGGCGAACGCCGAGCGCCCGCCGGGCGGCCCGCACGCTGTCCTCGTCGGTCTTGGCGAGCACGGCGAGGCGCGCGTCCGAGAAGCCGGCGGCCTTGAGCTGTCGCAGCGCTCCGGGGGTGTTCGGGATGCCGTGCGCCTTGACCCGGTTCTCGAGGTCGATGATCGCCTGCAGCTGCTCCAGGAACCACGGATCGATCTTGCAGGAGGCATGGACCTCCTCGTGGCTGACGCCGAGGCGCAGCGCCTGGCCGACCTTCAGCAGCCGGTCGGGCGTCGGGGTGCCCAGCGCCGCCTTGATCGCGTTGTGGTCGTCGCCCTTGCCGAGGCCCTCGATCTCGATCTCGTCGAGGCCGGTGAGGCCGGTCTCCAGGGAGCGCAGGGCCTTCTGGAGCGATTCGGCAAAGCAGCGGCCGATCGCCATGGCCTCGCCCACCGACTTCATGGCGGTGGTGAGCGTCGGCTCGGCGCCGGGGAACTTCTCGAAGGCGAACCGGGGGATCTTCGTGACGACGTAGTCGATCGACGGCTCGAACGAGGCCGGGGTCGCACCGCCCGTGATGTCGTTGGCGATCTCGTCGAGGGTGTAGCCCACGGCCAGCTTGGCCGCGACCTTGGCGATGGGGAAGCCGGTGGCCTTCGAGGCCAGCGCAGACGACCGCGAGACGCGCGGGTTCATCTCGATGACGATCATGCGGCCGGTGGCCGGGTCGATGGCGAACTGCACGTTCGAGCCGCCGGTCTCGACGCCGATCTCGCGCAGCACCGCGAGCGATGCGTCGCGCATCACCTGGTATTCCTTGTCGGTCAGCGTCAGGGCCGGCGCGACGGTGATGGAATCGCCGGTATGGACGCCCATCGGGTCGATGTTCTCGATGGAGCAGACGATGATGCAGTTGTCGTTCTTGTCGCGAACGACCTCCATCTCGTATTCCTTCCAGCCGAGGACGCTCTCCTCGATCAGGACCTCGTTCGTCGGCGAGGCGTCGATGCCGCGCTCGACGATGTCCAGGAACTCCTCCCGATTGTAGGCGATGCCGCCGCCGGTGCCGCCCATGGTGAAGGAGGGGCGGATGATCGCCGGCAGGCCGACCTCGGCCAGCGCGATCAGCGCCTGCCCGATGGCGTGCTCGCCGTAGCGCTTGCGCCGCTCGGACTCGCCCCGGTGCCAGGTCTTCTCGAAGGCCGCGAGCGCCGCGGTGCGGGCCTCGCCCTCGTTGGCCGCCTCGATGCGGGCGATCTCGGCGAGGTACTTCGCGCGGTCGGCCTTCTTGGCCGCGGAGGCGTTGGCGAGCGCCGATTTGGGCGTCTCCAGGCCGATCTTGGTCATCGCGTCGCGGAAGAGGTGGCGGTCCTCCGCCTTGTCGATCGCCTCGGTGGTGGCGCCGATCATCTGGACGTCGAACTTCTCCAGCACGCCCATCTTCTTGAGCGACAGGGCGCAGTTCAGCGCCGTCTGGCCGCCCATCGTGGGGAGCAGGGCGAAGCCGCCCGGAACGACGTGGCGCTCCTTCTCGATGATCTTGGCGACGATCTCGGGGGTGATCGGCTCGACATAGGTGGCGTCGGCCATGTCCGGATCGGTCATGATCGTGGCCGGGTTCGAGTTCACCAGTACGATCCGGTAGCCCTCCTCGCGGAGCGCCTTGCAGGCCTGGGTGCCGGAATAATCGAACTCGCAGGCCTGGCCGATGACGATCGGCCCCGCACCGATGATCAGGATCGAGGATATGTCGGTGCGTTTCGGCATCGGGCGCCTTGGCTGCAAGCACGCGCGCCCGGCCAGGGCCGGTGCCGGAGAAGCGGCACGGGTCTGGGGGCGCTGGCGGCGTGGATTATCGTTGATCTTGGCACTTACACGCAGCCCGCGGCCATTGGAAGGGCGCGGGCGGACGGTGAAGCGCCGGCGGGTCTCAGAAGCCCAGGTACAGGGCCGAGACGGCGCGGTCGATGGACAGGTAGAACACCCCGAAGGCGACCACGGCCGCGGCGGCGAATTCCAGGGCCGCGTTGGAGAGGGTCTGGCTGCGGCGCAGCATCTCGCGGCCGAAATACAGGCCGATCCAGGCGAGCGTCATGACCACCGGCAGCGCGAACAGGAAGGACCAGGTGCTCTCGACGCGGTCGAGGCCGGTCATAGGGTCGATCAGCGCGCGAATGTTGCGGACCCAGGGAGCGTAGCAGGCCGAATACAGGGCGGTCATCCACGCGAGGCCGACGGCCACGCCGAGATGGAACGTGAAGAGGCGATGCAGGCGCGAGAAGTCGTCGCGCGCGTCGTCGAACGTCATGTGGAAATCTCCGGCCAGCATCGGAATCGGCTCGGCGGCGATCTTCGAACGCCGTCCTTAGCGAGCCGTTAACGATGCCGGGATGCCCGGAAATGCCGGATTTTTTGTGACGGCCAGGGAACCATTTCGCGGTTCGCATCGCCTGCGTGCAGATCTGGCCTGCAGGCGCCGCGACGGCCGGCAGGGGGATGGGCCCCGCCGGCCGTCGGGATCAGTCGGCCGTGGTGACCAGGGTCTCGGGCTTGCCGGCCTTCATCAGGGCGACGAAGCGCTCGAACAGGTAGTGACTGTCGCGCGGGCCGGGCGAGGCCTCCGGATGGTGCTGCACCGAGAAGGCCGGGCGGTCCGTCAGACTGAGGCCGCAATTCGAGCCGTCGAACAGGGAGACATGCGTCTCGAGCGCGGTCTCGGGCAGGCTCGCCGGGTCGACGGCGAAGCCGTGGTTCATCGAGACGATCTCGACCTTTCCGGTGGTCTTGTCCTTCACCGGATGGTTCGCGCCGTGGTGGCCCTGGGCCATCTTCACGGTGCGGCCGCCCAGCGCCAGGCCCATCAGCTGGTGCCCGAGGCAGATGCCGAAGGTCGGCACCTTCTCCTGCAGCAACGCCCGGATCACCGGGACCGCGTACGCGCCGGTGGCGGCCGGGTCGCCGGGGCCGTTCGACAGGAACACGCCGTCCGGCTTCATCGCCATGATCTCCTCGGCCGTCGTCGTGGCGGGCACCACGGTGACGTCGCAGCCGGCCTCCGCCAGGAGGCGCAGGATGTTGCGCTTCACGCCGTAGTCGATCGCCACGACCTTGAGGCCCGTGCCGGGCTTGCGGTCGCCGTAGCCGGTCTTCACGCCCCAGGTGGTCTGCGACCACTCCGAACGCGCCCGGCTGGTCACCGGCGGCACGAGGTCGAGGCCTTCCATCGGCGCCAGCGCCGCGGCGCGGGCCTTCAGGGCCTCCCGGTCGAAGCGGCCCTCCGGATCGTTGGCGATGACGGCGTTCGGCATGCCGTTGTCGCGGATCAGCGCGGTCAGCGCCCGGGTGTCGACTCCGGTGATGCCGACGATGCCCCGGGCCTTCAGCCAGGAATCGAGGTGGCTCGACGAGCGCCAGTTCGACGGGTTGGTGACGGCCGAGGCGATCACGGTGCCGCGGACACCGGAGGCCGGCGCCGCGTCGAGGCTCTCGAGGTCCTCGTCGTTGGTGCCGGTGTTGCCGATATGCGGGAAGGTGAAGGTGACGATCTGGCCGGCATAGGACGGATCGGTCAGGATCTCCTGGTACCCGGTCATCGCGGTGTTGAAGCAGACCTCGCCATCGGCGATTCCGGTCTGGCCGATGCCGAATCCCTCCAGCACGGTCCCGTCCGCCAGGACCAGGAGCGCGGTGGCCAGGGGCTCGGCCCAGGGAGCGGGGGGCGCGGGCACGGCAGGCGTGTGGACGCCTTCATCTTGCAGCATCGGCGTGATCTCGCTTATGTCCGGCCGATCCCGGCGCCGTTCAGCGGCGCGTGCGGGTGGCTTGTCGTGCGGCGCTCATAGCGAGCGCGCCGCGTCAGGGTCAATGTGGCCCCGGCGTCGGCGCGTCTCAAGAACCCCGGTTCGCGCAGCAATTCGCAGACCACGCCGTCGATCCGCCCTCCGGGGTCCCGCATTTTCCAGGAGTGACACCATGCTGCGCGCCCGTCTCACCACCGAGATGAAGGAAGCCATGAAGGCCGGCGACAAGGCGAAGCTCGCCACCGTCCGGATGATCCAGGCCGCCCTGAAGGACAAGGACATCGAGGCGCGCGGCCTCGGCAAGGAGCCGGCCTCCGAGGAGGAGATCCTCGCGCTCCTCCAAAAGATGATCAAGCAGCGCAACGAATCGGCCGCGGTCTACGACCAGGGCGGTCGGCCCGAGCTCGCCGAGAACGAGCGCAACGAGGTCGCGATCATCGCCGGCTTCCTGCCCCAACAGATGGACGAGGCCGAGACCCGCGCCGCCATCGAAAAGGCCGTGGAGGAGACCGGTGCGGCCGGCCCGAAGGACATGGGCAAGGTCATCGCCGCCCTGAAGGGCGCCTATGCGGGCCGCATGGACTTCGCCAAGGCGAGCGGTCTCGTGAAGGAGACGCTCAACGCCAAGGCGTGAGGGCGTCCCGGCAGCGCGCGGCGGCGTTGGGGACTCCTTAAGCTGAAGCCGCTAGGATGGATGGCTGCAGAGGTCCGGTTCTTGCCGTGCGTTACCCGCCCCACATCCTCGAAGAGATCCGTGCGCGCCTGCCCGCCTCCGATATCGTCGGGCGGCGCGTCCGGCTGAAGAAAGCGGGCCGCGAGTGGCGCGGCCTCTCGCCGTTCAATGCCGAGAAGACGCCGTCCTTCTACGTGAACGATCAGAAGCAGGCGTATTTCTGCTTCTCCTCCGGCAAGAACGGTGACGTCTTCACCTTCCTGATGGAGACGGAGGGCCTGAGCTTTCCGGAGGCCGTGGAGCGCCTGGCGGCGGAGGCCGGCGTGTCTCTGCCGGCGCCGAGCGCCGATGCCCGCGAGCAGGAGACCCGGCGCGCCGGGGCCCTCGAGGTCATGGAGATGGCCGCCGCCTTCTTCGAGGAGCAGCTGCGCGGCCGTGCCGGCACGGAGGCCCGCGCCTATCTCGACCGGCGCCAGCTCGGCCCGGAGACCCGGAGCCGCTTCCGCCTCGGCTACGCCCCGGGCGACCGCTACGCCCTGCGCGACCACCTCGCCGCCAAGGACGTCGACCGGGACCTGATGATCGAGCTGGGCTTGCTGGTGGCCGGCGAGGACATCCGCGTGCCTTACGACAAGTTTCGCGACCGGGTGATGTTTCCGATCGCCGATTCGCGCGGGCGCGTAATCGCCTTCGGCGGCCGGGCGATGCAGAAGGACGCCAAGGCGAAGTACATGAATTCGCCAGAGACGCCGCTCTTCCACAAGGGGCAGCTGCTCTACAATCTCCACCAGGCCCGCAAGCCCGCCCATGACCGCGGCGTGATCATCGCGGTCGAGGGCTATGTCGACGTCATCGCCATGACCCTGGCCGGCCATCCCAACGCGGTGGCGGGCCTCGGCACGGCGCTCACCGAGGAGCAGATCGGCCTGCTCTGGCGCAACGCCGACGAGCCGATCCTGTGCTTCGACGGCGACGGCGCCGGCCAGCGCGCGGCCTTCAAGGCCCTCGACGTGGCGCTGCCCGGCCTGACGCCGGGCAAGTCCCTGCGTTTCGCCATGCTGCCCGAGGGCCAGGACCCGGACGATCTCCTGCGCGCCGAGGGCAAGTCCGCCATCGACCGGGTTCTCGATGCGGCCCGGCCCCTCGTGGAGGTGCTGTGGTCGCGCGCCACCGATGGTGCGCCCCTCGATACGCCGGAGCGGCGGGCCGGCCTCGCCAAATCGCTCCGCGAGATGGTCGCCTCGATCCGCGACGAGACGGTGCGGGGGTTCTACCGCGACGAGATCGAGGGCCGCCTGCGCGCCCTGTCCCCGCAGGCCGCCTCCGGACGTCGCGGCCCCTGGGAGCCGCGGACGGCCTCGGCGCGGCCCGCCTTCCAGCGCCAGCCCCGTCCGGGCGATCCGCCGCCCTCGCCGCGAATCACCACCAAGTTCAACCCACTCTATGCCGGCGAGACCAGCGCGTCCGGCCCGGTGGCGTTCCGCGATCGGGAGGCGATGATCGTCTCCAGCCTCCTGGTCCACCCCGAGCTGCTCGGGATCGAGGCGGAGGATCTCGCCGAGCTCGAGCTGGGAGACCCGGATGCGCAGGCGCTGCGCTCCCTTCTCCTCGATAGCCACGCCGATACGGACCGGCCCGGCCTCGAGATTCTGGAAAGCCGGCTCAAGCGGGCCGGCCTCACCGAAGCGGCCGCCCGGCTGGCCAGCCATGTGCGTCCGGGAGACCGATGGACCCTTGACGCGCATGCCGATCCTGTGCGTCTCGAAGACGCATTGCGTCAGGCCGTGATCTTGCACCGCAAGTCTGGAGCGCTAAATAGCGAACTCCGCTTGGCTGAAAGGGCCCTGGTCGAGGACGAGACGGAGGCGAACTTCGCTTGGCTGTGCGACGTGAAGGCCCGTATGGCGGTCATCGCTGGTGCGGAGGCGGACGAGGTGGTGCCGGATGCGGATGAGGCATCGACACCCTGAAACGTGCGCCGCGAACGAATTCGGCCGCCATTGGCGGCTCATGGTTAACAATCGGTCAAGCGTCTCGCTTGCATACCGGGATCTGACATCGACGCGGCTGTCACTTCGACGGTCCGCACATCACATGCATTTCGGCGTCGATGACGCGGAGTGAGCGACACGCTCCCGCGCGACGCTGACACGACAACCATAGGCGGACCATGGCGACGAAGGCAACGGAACGGGACGAGACGGATGCTGCTCCGGAGCAACAGACCGACGGGCCGCTCCTCGATCTGACGGATGCCTCCGTCAAGCGGATGGTGAAGCTCGCCAAGAAGCGCGGCTACATCACCTACGAGGAAATCAACGAGGTTCTGCCCGACGGCCAGTCCGACCCCGACCAGATCGAGGACGTGCTGTCGCAGCTCTCGGAGATGGGCATCAACGTCGTCGAGGCGGAGGAAACCGAGGAGACGACGGAGGCCAAGGCCAACGGCGAGGCCGACGACGAGGAGGGCGCCGAGGGGACCGAGGTCGCCGAGATCGCGCCGACCAAGCCCGTCGCCCTGCGCGCCGAGACGACCAAGGAGCCCACCGACCGCACGGACGATCCCGTGCGTATGTACCTGCGCGAGATGGGCTCGGTGGAGCTCCTGTCCCGCGAGGGCGAGATCGCCATCGCCAAGCGCATCGAGGCCGGTCGCGAGGCGATGATCGCGGGCCTCTGCGAGAGCCCGCTGACGTTCCAGGCCATCATCATCTGGCGCGACGAGCTCGTCGACGGCCGGGTGCTCCTGCGCGAGATCATCGACCTCGAGGCCACCTATGCGGGCCCCGACGCCAAGAACGCGATGCAGATCGCCGAAGGCGCCGAGGAGGGCGAGGAGAGCGAGGGAGATACGCCGGCGCCGCCCGAGGGCGACGACGAGGACGACATGGAGAACAACGTCTCCCTGGCGGCCATGGAGACGGAGATCAAGCCGCGCGTCCTCGAGACGTTCGACAACATCGCCAACAACTATCGCAAGCTGCGCAAGCTGCAGATCGAGCATGCCGAGCTCAAGGCCTCGGGCGGCACCCGCACGGCTGCGCAGGAGCGCAAGCAGGACGAGCTGAAGGACGCCGTCGTCACCGACGTGAAGTCGCTCTCCCTCAATGCCAACCGCATCGAGGCCCTGGTCGAGCAGCTCTACGACATCAACAAGCGCCTCATCTCCCATGAGGGCCGCCTGATGCGCTACGCCGAGAGCCACGGCGTCGCCCGCGACGAGTTCCTGCGCCACTACCAGGGCTGGGAGCTCGACCCGAACTGGATGGAGCGCGTCGGCAGCCTCGGCGGCCGCGGCTGGAAGAACCTCGTCGAGAAGGGCTCGAGCGAGGTCGCGCGCCTGCGCGAGCAGATCCTGACCCTCGCCTCGGAGACGGGCCTGGAGATCGGCGAGTACCGCAAGATCGTCAACATGGTCCAGAAGGGCGAGCGCGAAGCCCGCCAGGCCAAGAAGGAGATGATCGAGGCCAACCTGCGCCTCGTGATCTCGATCGCCAAGAAGTACACCAACCGCGGCCTGCAGTTCCTGGACCTGATCCAGGAGGGCAATATCGGCCTGATGAAGGCCGTCGATAAGTTCGAGTATCGCCGCGGCTACAAGTTCTCGACCTACGCCACCTGGTGGATCCGCCAGGCGATCACCCGCTCGATCGCCGATCAGGCCCGCACGATCCGCATCCCGGTGCACATGATCGAGACGATCAACAAGATCGTCCGGACCTCGCGCCAGATGCTGCACGAGATCGGCCGTGAGCCGACCCCGGAGGAGCTGGCCGAGAAGCTGGCCATGCCGCTGGAGAAGGTGCGCAAGGTCCTCAAGATCGCCAAGGAGCCGATCTCGCTCGAAACCCCGATCGGCGACGAGGAGGATTCGCACCTCGGCGACTTCATCGAGGACAAGAACGTCGTCCTGCCCATCGATGCGGCGATCCAGTCGAACCTGCGCGAGACCACCACGCGCGTGCTCGCCTCGCTCACGCCCCGCGAGGAGCGGGTGCTGCGCATGCGCTTCGGCATCGGCATGAACACCGACCACACCCTCGAGGAGGTCGGCCAGCAATTCTCGGTGACCCGCGAGCGCATCCGTCAGATCGAGGCGAAGGCCCTGCGCAAGCTCAAGCACCCGAGCCGCTCGCGCAAGCTTCGGAGCTTCCTCGACAACTGAAGCCTTCGATCGCGCCGGTTCGTCCCGGCGCGCCGATCTTCCGGAAGAGCCGGCTCCTCTCGGGGGCCGGCTCTTTCGTTTCATGATCTTCCACGCCGCCGACACAGGAACGGGGCAGCATCCGACGGTGCGCGGGCTTCGGGTCCGCCTCCCGGCGACCAGTCATCGACGGAACAGGCCAGGCGTGTGTCGCCACGTTGGCGTCGGTGCTCGACGCCTAATCTGTGCGGTTGAAGCGGTCACGCCCGCACGATACTCACGAAACCCGAACGGTCGCCGTTGCCGGACGCCGCTTCTCAACCCACCTTGGCCATATGCTCGATCGAGGCCCGCCCCAGCCTTCCCCCACCGCCGAAGCCGATGGCTCCGAGGCGGCCGATGTCCCGTTCGGCGCGCTTCAGGAATGCGTGGCGCTGCGCGACTGGCTGCTGAGCGAGGGCGCGCGGATGCCGAAGGCCGAGGAACTGCTCTCGGGGCTCGCCGAGCGCCTGATCCGGCTGGACGTGCCGGTGGATCGCGCCACCACGGCCATCGACGCCCTGCATTCCGAGTATTCCGGCGTCGGCCGGTTCTGGACCCGGGAGGCGGGATCCTCCGTCCGCCTGTTCCCGCACGGCGAGGCCTCCGACAAGGCCTACCGCGAGAGTCCGTTCTTCCGCGTCCACGAGACCGGCGAGTGGCTGATCCTCGACCTCGCCGAGACGCCGGACGACGCCTTCGCGGTGATCCCCGATTTGAAGGCCGAGGGCTATCGGCACTACATCGTCGCGCCGCTGTTCTTCACCAACGGCACCCGCAACGGCATCTCGTTCGCGACCCGGTCCGAGGTCGGCTTTCGCGACGAGGACGTGGCGATCCTGCGCTTCATCATGCCGACCCTGGCCGCCGTCATGGAGATGCGCAGCGTCAACAAGCAACTCGACCACGTCCTGCGCATCTATGTCGGCGACGAGCCGCACAAGGCGATCCTCGGCGGCTCGATCCGGCGCGGACACGTCCAGCGCATCCGCTCGGCGATCCTGTTCGCCGACATGCGCGACTATACCCGCATCTCCGCCGACATGACGCCGGAGGAGGCGGTCGACCTCCTGAACATCTTCTTCGATTGCCTGGTGCCGGCCATCGAGCGCGAGGGCGGCGAGGTTCTGAAGTATCTCGGCGACGGCCTGCTGGCGATCTTCCGCGAGCCCGGCGACGACCTGGGGGGCGCCGCCAAGGGGGCGCTCACGGCCTCGCAGAGCGCCATGGCGGCCCTCGCCGAGGCCAATGCGCTCGGGCGCTTCGCCAACCCGGTGGCAGCCGGCATCGCGCTGCATCACGGCGAGGCGGCCTACGGCAACGTGGGCTCGGGCGCGCGCCTCGACTTCACGGTGATCGGGCGCGACGTGAACCTCGCCAGCCGCGTCGCCCGCCTCAACCGGACGCTGGGCGAGCCGATCCTGATGACGAAGCCCTTCGTCGACTTCCTGTGGGACATGCCGGAGCCCCTGGGCGAACACGCCCTCGACGGGTTCGCCCAACCGATGGGCGTCTACCGCCCGGTGCGCCCGCCCGCCGCCTGACGCGCCGGCGCGGCGCAGGCGGGGATTGACCCCGGCGCTCGGACGGCCCACATCAGGGCTGTTCCAGGGAGATCCCCGGCAAGGGGCTGAGAAACCGATGGCCGTCCGTTCGCGGATGGCGGCGCGGAAATCCTTCGAACCTGACCCGGTTCATACCGGCGTAGGGATTGGACCGCGGGTTTCTCCTCAAGCCCGGCACGCTTCACCGCCCGAAGCTGCAGCCCCACCAATCTCGTCGCCCGTTGCGGAGATTGCGTTGGACGTGACCCCGAGTTCCTTCCTCAACCTGCGACGGACGCACGGCGCTGCGCCCCCGGCGGCGGCCGCTTCGGCGCGCAGCGATGTGGTCGTCGTCGGCGCGGGCCTGATCGGTCTGTCGGCGGCCTGGCGCCTGGCGCAGGCCGGGCGGTCCGTGACCGTGCTGGAGCGCGACACCGTCGGCGCCGGTGCGAGCCTCGCCGCCACCGGCATGCTGGCGCCCGCAGCCGAGCACGAGCCCGGCTCCGACCCGCTGCTGCCCCTGGCCCTGGAGAGCCTGTCGCGCTGGCCGGGCTTCCGCGATGCCCTCCAGAATGCAGCCGGGCTCGACATCGACTACCGGGAGGAGGGCACCCTAGTGCTCGCCATCGGCCGCGACGAGGTCGAGCGCCTGCGCTTCCGCCACGACCTGCAGAAGCGCTCCGGGCTCGACGCGCGCTGGCTGACCAGCGCCGAGGTCCGGGCCCGCGAGCCACGCCTGCGGCCGGCCGTCACCGCCGGCTTGTACTGCCCGCACGACCATCAGGTCGACCCGAGCCGGGTGATGGCCGCCCTCGTGCGCGCCTGCCTCGCCGCCGGAATCGTCATCGTGGAAGGCTGTGCGGCGAGCTCCCTGGATTGGAGCGCCGGCCGGGTCACGGGCGTGCACACGGATCAGGGGCTGACCCGGGCCGATACCGTCGTGCTCGCCTCCGGCGCCTGGAGCGGGGAGGCGGGACTCCTGCCCGATCATCTCGCCCTTCCGGTTCGTCCCCTGCGCGGCCAGTCCCTGGCCCTGCGGACCACCGCCCGCACCGGCACCCTCGCGCACATGGTCTGGACCGAGCAGGTCCACATGGCGCCCAAGAGCGACGGCCATCTCGTCGTCGGGGCCACCGTGGAGGATTGCGGCTTCGTGCCCGGCGTCACCGCCGGCGGGCTCTACGCCCTGCTGGAGGGCGCGCGCCGCGTCCTGCCCGGCATCGAGGAGATGGCGGTCGAGGCGGTCTGGAGCGGCTTCCGGCCAACCTCGGACGACGATGCGCCGATCATCGACACGCTGGCACCCGGCCTCGTCGTCGCCACGGGCCACCACCGCAACGGCTACCTGCTGGCCCCCGCCACCGCCGATGCGGTCGCGGCCCTGGTCGTCGAGGGGGCGTTGCCGGACTTCGCCCGGGATTTTGGTCGCGCTCGCTTCGCGCCCGCGCCGCAGAGGGCCATCGCATGAGGCTCACGGTGAATGGCGAAGCCCGCGAGAGCGCGGCCGCCGATCTCGATGCCCTGTTCCGGGAAGAAGCCGAGGAGATCGGCATCGACGGCCCGCAGGGCATCGCCATCGCGCTGAACGGCGCCGTGATCCGCCGCCGCGACTGGGCGGCCACCGTCCTCGCCGACGGCGACCGGGTCGAGATCGTCCGCGCCATGCAGGGAGGCTAGACATGACCGAGATCGCGAACGACACCGATACGCTGACGATCGGGGGCGTGAGCCTGGGCTCGCGCCTGTTCATCGGCACCGCCGGCTACCCGACCCAGAGCATCCTTTTCGACGCGGTGGCGGCCTCCGGCGCAGAGGTCGTGACGGCCTCGATCCGCCGGGTCTCGCTGCAGGGGCACGGCTCCGACACCCTGCGCCGTCTGAAGGGCCACCGCTTCCTGCCCAACACGGCCGGCTGCGAGACCGCGCGCGACGCCATCATGACCGCCGAGCTCGCCCGGGAAGCCCTCGACACGAACTGGATCAAGGTCGAGGTCATCGGCGACCGTGAGACGCTCTATCCGGACGTGGCCGAACTGCTGGAGGCATGCCGCCACCTCGTCGACGACGGCTTCACCGTTCTGCCCTATTGCAACGACGATCCCGTCGTCTGCCAGCGCCTCGCCGATCTCGGCTGCGCCGCCGTGATGCCGATGGGTTCGCTGATCGGCTCCGGCATGGGCGTGGCCAACCCGGCGAACCTCGAGCTGATCTGCCGGCGCTCGCCCGTGCCGGTGATCGTCGATGCCGGCATCGGTACCGCCTCCGACGCGGTCATCGCCATGGAACTCGGCGCCGCCGGCTGTCTCCTCAACACCGCGGTCGCCAAGGCCGACGATCCGGTGCGGATGGCCCGAGCCATGCGCAACGCCGTCCAGGCGGGTCGCGACGCCTACCTCGCCGGGCGCATTCCGAAGCGGGGCCGCGCCGAGCCGTCGAGCCCGCAGCTCGGTCTCGTGGGCTCGTGAACCGGGGGACGGTCGGCGCGACCGCTCTCGGCGCCACGGCGATGGGCGCTCTGCGATGAGCCGATTGCCGTCGCGGCTGCTGGTGGTGACGGACCGGTGCGCGACCCGCGCAGCCGAGGACGCCGCCGGCCAGCTCCGCGACACCCTCGAACGCCTCCTGCGTGCCGGCGCCCGCTGGATCTGGTTTCGCGAGCGCGACCTGGCGCGGGAGACGCGGCGCCCGCTGGCCCGGGACATCGCGCGCCTCGTGACGGCCGAGGGCGGCGTTCTGACCATCGGCGCCGATGCGGCGCTCGCCGCGGAACTGGGAGCGGACGGCGTCCACCTGTCTGGCGGGGCCTCGGCCGCCGCCATCGCCGAGGCTCGCCGATACCTGCCGACGGGCTGCATCGGGGTCTCGGCGCATACGCCGGACGAGGTCGCGAGGGCGGCGCGGGCCGGCGCCGATTACGCCACCCTGAGCCCGATCTTTCCGACCCCGAGCAAGCCGGGATACGGTCCGGCCCTCGGACCGGATGCGCTCGCGACCGCGGCCGGATTCGGCATCCCGGTGATCGCCCTTGGGGGAATCACGGTCGGCCGCGTAGATACCTGCCGCGCCGCGGGCGCCGCGGGCGTGGCGGTGATGGGAGCGCTGATGCGGGGGCCCGATCCGGAGGCCGAGGCGCGCGCCTATCTCGCCTGCCTCGGCGCGGACTCCGACGGTCGGTGAGGAGAGGGAGCCAGCAGATGTGGGGCCAGAACCGTTTCCTCGCGCGCGTGCCGGTGCGGCACCCGATCATCCAGGCGCCGATGATCGGGCCGAAACCGGCGCTCGCCGCCAGCGTGAGCGCGGCGGGCGGCCTCGGCTCCCTCGCCTGCGCGGCCATGACTCCGGAAACCGTGCGCAGCGAGGCCGCGGCGATCCGGGCCAGGACGGACGCCCCGTTCAACCTGAACTTCTTCTGCCACGTGCCGGAGGCCCCCGATGCGGCGCGCGACGCGGCCTGGCGCCGCCGGCTGGCGCCCTACTACCGCGAGCTCGGTCTCGACCCGGAGGCCCCGATCGCGATGGCGCAGCGTTCGCCGTTCGACGCGGCGATGCTCTCGGCCGTCGCGGAGGTCCGACCGGCAGTGGTGAGTTTCCATTTCGGCCTGCCGGAGGCGGCGCTGCTCGAGGGCGTGCGAGCGCTCGGCTGCATCATCCTGTCCTGCGCCACCACCGTGCGCGAGGCGCGTTGGCTGGCCGAGCGCGGCGTGGACGCGATCATCGCGCAGGGGGCCGAGGCCGGCGGACATCGCGGCCTCTTCCTCGGCACCGATCCCGCGACGCAGGTCGGCACGATGGCGCTGGTGCCCCAGGTAGTCGACGCGGTGGACGTGCCCGTGATCGCCGCCGGAGGCATCGCCGATGCGCGCGGGATCGCCGCCGCCTTCATGCTCGGTGCCTCCGCCGTCCAGCTGGGCACGGCCTATCTCCGCTGCCCCGAGGCCGGCCTCTCGACGCCCCACCGCGACGCCCTGCGGCAGGCGCGGGACGAGGACACGACGATCACCAATGTGCTGACCGGCAAGCCGGCGCGGGGGCTCGTGAACCGCATCATCCGGGAACTCGGACCGTTGCGTGCCGATGCGCCGGTGTTTCCCACCGCCGCCATCGGCCTCCAGCCCCTTCGCGTCGAGGCGGAGCGGCGCGGCTCCGGCGATTTCTCGCCCCTCTGGGCGGGGCAGGGGGCGCCCCTTGCCCGCGAGACAGCGGCCGGGCGGCTGACCGCCGACCTCGCGGAGGGCGCGCTCAGCCTTCTCGGCGGCTCGCGACCCTGATCACTTCCCCGTCGCCGGCCCGTAGGGCGGTCGGGGGATCGCCCGGTGGGCGGCTCGCAGGGCCGCCGACCAGCGCTCGCGCAGGTCGTGGAAGTAGCTCTCGCCGGCCTCGATCCGGTGGTTCACCTCGAGGTCCAGGGCATTGCGCCGGGCGACCGCGATGTCGATGGGCAGGCCGACGCCGAGATTCGAGCGCATCGTCGAATCCATCGAGACGAGCCCGACCTTCAGGGCGTCGTAGAGGTCGGTCTCGTACTTCACCGCCCGGTCGAGGATCGGCTTGCCGTACTTGTGCTCGCCGATCTGCAGGAAGGGCGCATCGCCGCTGCACTCGATGAAGTTGCCCGCCGAGTAGATCAGGTAGAGCTTCATCGGATCGGTGCCGATCTGGCCCCCGAACAGCAGCGAGACCGAGAAGCGCAGGTTGGCCGCTTCGAACCCCGCCTTCTCGATCTCCCGCACCCGGCGGATGGCGCGGCCCACGAGCTGCGCCGCCTGGAACATCGTCGGCGCCTCGACGAGCTTCATCTTCGGCTCGCCGGCATCGCCCTCGACGCCCTCGGCCAGGAGGCTGAGGACCGATTGGGTGATGGAGAGGTTGCCGGCGGAGGCCAGCATCATCACGCGCTCGCCCGGTACGTTGAAGTGGTGGAGCTTGCGGTAGGTCGAGATGTCGTCGAGCCCGGCATTGGTCCGGGTGTCGGCGATCATCACCAGGCCCTCCTCGACGAGGACACCGACGCAGTAGGTCATGGTGCGGTCTTTCTCGCACGCCCGTCCGATGTCAGGACTGGACGGATGCCTGTGCCTGCTCGACGCGCAACGTCACGTCGAGCGTTTCTGTCCCGCCGCCCATGCGGCTGCCGCGGATCGGCGCGGCCCCAAGATAGTCGAGGGCCACGGCGACGCGGATATGCGCCTCGGTCGTGGCGATGCCGTGGGCAGCGTCGAATCCAATCCAGCCGAGGCCCGGCACCAGCGATTCGGCCCAGGCATGGCCCGAACCCTGGTCCGCGTCACGGTCGGTGTGATGGTAGTAGCCCGAGACGTAGCGCGTGGGAATCTCGAGGTGGCGCGCCGCCGCGATGAAGAGATGGGTAATGTCCTGGCAGACGCCCTTCTCCTGTGCGAAGGCCTGGGCCGCGTTCGTGCTGGCGCTCGCCGGGCCGGGCGAGAAGGCGACGCGCTCGTGCACGGCGGCCAGCAGCCGGTGCAGGCAGGGCAGGGGTGCCGGATCGCCGGCCGCGGCGACCCCCTGGGCGAAGGCCTGGATGGCGTCGTTGGCGAGGGCCAGGTCCGAATCGCGCAGGTAGAAGACGTCGGGCAGGCGCTCGACGGTGCCACGGACGATGCCGTGCATCTCCAGGGTGTCCACCTCGCCGGTGACGCGGATCGACAAGGCCTCGGCCGGCTCGTCCGCCGTGAACCAGTGCACCACGTTGCCGAAGCCGTCCTCGCGCTCGCTCACCCGGCCGTCGACGGACGGCTCGATGCGCCAGCGCCGGACATACTGCCCGTCATGGTCGCGCGGGCGCAGGCGCAGGACCTGGATCAGACCGCGGGCGGGCTGCTCGTAGGTGTAGTTGGTCTCGTGGAAGACGCGGATTCGCATGCGGCGACCTTTGCGCGGCGTCGGGCCGGGGCCGGCCCTATACCAGATATTGCTCGATGACCGCGGCGCCGAGGCGATTGTTCTCGACAATGAACTCCGTCACGAACTCATGCAGGCCGGAGGAGAAGATGCGGTTGATGTTCTCGCCCTCCAGGCGGGCCAGGGTGTTGCTGGCCAGGCGCTGGCTCGCGCCGCGCCGCCCGTAGGCGTCCGCGATGAGGTCGAGATGCTCCACCAGCATGCCGTAGCAGTTTGTGAAGGAGCGCGGCATCTGCCGGTTCAGGATCAGCAGGTCGGCCACCAGCAGGGGCTTCACGCTCTCCCGGTAGACCCAGTGATAGGCGTTGAAGGCCGAGACCTCGCGCAGGATCGTGGTCCACTGGAAATAGTCGAGGCTGCCGCCGATCTTCTCCGAGGCCGGCAGCAGGATGCGGTACTTCACGTCGAGGATGCGCGCGGTGTTGTCCGCCCGCTCGATGGCGGTGCCGAGCCGGGTGAACCAGTAGGCGTCGTTGCGCAGCATCGTCCGGTAGGCCGAGCCGTCGAAGGCGAGGGAGACGCCCTTCACCCAGTCGAGGAAGCGGGTGAACTCGTCGCGGTTGAGCTCGCGTCCCTCGTAGTTGCGCAGTTCGAGCCAGGCGCCGTTGATGGCGTCCCACATCTCGGTGGTGAGCGCGGTGCGCACGCTGCGGGCGTTCTCGCGGGCGGTCTCGATGCAGGAGCGGATCGAGGACGGATTGTGGGGGCTGAAGGCGAGGAAGTCGCAGACGGTCGCTTCCGTGACGCTGTCGTAGAGGGGCTTGAACACTTCCGGGTCGCCGGCCGAGGCCAGGGCGGAGGCCCATTCGTTGGTCTCGCCGCCGCCGTAGCTCGACGGGAGCGCGGCCAGCCGGAGGGCCGCATCGAGGATGCGGGCGACGAATTCCGCCCGCTCGGCGTAGCGCGAGAGCCAGTACAGGTTGTCGGCGGTCCGGGACAGCATGGGTTTCCATCGGGACGTCGGCCGGCGTCGGGAGCGCAGGCCGCAGGGCGGAAAGGACTATGCCGGAGGCGGCACTGGCTTGGAAAGGCACCCGGCGCGAAAGGCCGGGCCGGATGCCCGGCAATGTCTCTGGCGTCGATGGCTCAGGCGTCGAGGACCCAGGTGTCCTTGGTGCCGCCGCCCTGGCTCGAATTCACGACGAGGGAGCCTTCCTTGAGGGCGACCCGCGTCAGGCCGCCGGGGACGATGCGGATCTCGTCGGAGCCGCACAGCACGAACGGGCGCAGGTCGACGTGCCGGGGCGCGACGCCGGACGCGACGAAGGTCGGGCAGGTCGAGAGCGCCAGGGTCGGCTGGGCGATGAAGCCGTCCGGGGCGTGCTTCAGCTTGCGCCCGAACTCCTCGATCTCGCGCTTGGTGGCGTGCGGCCCCACCAGCATGCCGTAGCCGCCCGACCCGTTGACCTCCTTCACGACGAGGTCGCCGAGGTTGTCCATGACGTAGGCGAAGGCGTCCTTCTCGCGGCAGCGATAGGTCGGCACGTTGTGCAGGATCGGCTCCTCGCCGGTGAAGAACTTCACGATCTCCGGCATGTAGCTGTAGACCGCCTTGTCGTCGGCGATGCCGGTCCCGACCGCGTTGGCGAGCGTCACGGTCCCACGCTCGTAGGCGTTCATGATGCCGGGGACGCCGAGCACCGAATCCGGACGGAAGACCAGCGGATCGAGGAAGTCGTCGTCGAGGCGGCGATACAGCACGTCGACCCGGCGTGGACCCTCGGTCGTGCGCATGTAGACGACGTCGTCCTTGGTGAAGAGGTCGGAGGCCTCGACGAGGTCGACTCCGAGCTTGTCGGCCAGGAACGAGTGTTCGTAGAAGGCCGAGTTGTAGCGGCCCGGGGTGAGCAGCGCCACGGTGGGGTCGCGCGTGGCCGTGGAGGGCGCGAGGCTGCGCAGGGTCGCCAGCAACGCGTCCGGGTAATTCTCCACCGGCGCGACCCGGTGGCGGGAAAACAGCTCCGGGAAGAGCCGCAGCATCACCTCGCGGTTCTCCAGCATGTAGGAGACGCCCGAGGGGGTCCGCGCGTTGTCCTCCAGCACGAAGAAGTCGTTCTCCCCCGTGCGGACGATGTCGATGCCGGCGATGTGCACGTAGAGGTCGTGCGGCACCCGGAAGGCGCGCATCTCCATGCGGTAATGCGGGTTGCGGTAGACGAGATCGGCCGGGATCACGCCGGCCTTGATGCATTCCTGCGCCCCGTAGATGTCTTTCAGGAACGCGTTGATCGCGGTGACCCGCTGCTTGAGGCCCCGTTCGAGGAAGCCCCATTCGGGCTTGGTGATGACGCGGGGGATGATGTCGAAGGGGATCAGCCGTTCGGTGGATTCGTTCGCGCCGTATACCGCGAAGGTGATGCCGATGCGCCGGAACAGCATCTCGGCCTGGCTGCGGCGAGTGTTGAAATGCTCGGGGGGCGTCGTGTCGAGCCAGTGCTTGAGGCTGTCGTAGGCTTCGCGCACGGCGGGGTTGCTCAGCGCCCCGTCGGGCAGCCCGGTCATCTCGTCGAATGCAGCGAGCGCCATTCGCGTCTCCCCCTTGAACACCGTTCTTGTCCAGGCAAGAGGCGCGCCAGCGACCGGAGATCGGAGCCCGCGCACACCGCCCTTGCGTGTACGGTAGCACGTTCAGATCAACTTCAAGCCCTTGAAGCTCGCATGTCCCTCGCGACCCAGGATGATGTGATCGTGGATGACGATGCCGAGCGGGTCCAACACCCCGACGATCTCGCGCGTCATCCGGATGTCCGCCGCCGAAGGCGTCGGATCGCCGGAGGGATGGTTGTGGGCGAGGATGATGGCGGTGGCCGAGAGTTCGAGGGCCCGGCGCGCCACTTCGCGGGGATAGACCGGCGTGTGGTCGACGGTGCCGCGTCCCTGGACCTCGTCGGCGATGAGGTGGTTGCGGCGGTCGAGGAACAGCACGCGGAACTGTTCGCGCGCGGCGAAGGCCATGGTGGCCCGGCAATATTCCAGCACGGCGCTCCACGAGGAGAGGAGGGGACGCTCGGCGATGGCCCCCCGCGCGAGCCGGTGCCCTGCCGCTTCGATGAGCTTCAGGTCGGCGATGACCCCGGGGCCGATGCCTTCAATTTCAGCAAGTCGGGCGGGCTCCGCGCTCACCACCTCGGCAAAGCTTCCGAAGCGGCGGATCAGCGCCTTGGCCAGGGGCTTCACGTCCCGGCGCGGAATGGCCCGGAACAGGGCGAGTTCGAGGAGTTCGTAATCCGGCAGCGCGTCGGCACCCCCTTGCGCGAAGCGGGCGCGCAACCGGTCGCGATGACCGAGATAGTGGGGTTCCGCCTCCTTCGGCGCGTCGTCCGAGGGATCGGGAGCGGACGGCGGCCGGGCGTTCACGGGAGCCGGATCAGCCGGCGGTGGGCGCAGGCTGGTGCAGGCCCTTGGGCGAGAGGGTGAAGATCTCCGCTCCCGTCTCCGTCACCGCGACCGTGTGCTCGAACTGCGCCGAGAGCGAGCGGTCGCGGGTCACCGCGGTCCAGCCGTCGGACAGCACCTTCACGGCGGGACGGCCGAGATTGATCATCGGCTCCACGGTGAAGAACTGGCCGGGCTGGAACTTTACGTCATAGCTCGGCTCGACGTAGTGCAGGATGGTGGGCGCGTCGTGGTAGGTCCGCCCCAGGCCGTGCCCGCAGAAGTCGCGCACCACCGAGCAGCGCTCCGCCTCCGCATAGGCCTGGATCGCCCGGCCGATATCCGTGGTGGAGCCGCCCGGCTTGATCGCCGCGATACCGCGCATCAGGCATTCGTGGGTGATCTCGCACAGGCGCTGGGCCTTGCGGGGCACGTCGCCGACATAGGCCATCCGGCTCGAATCCCCGTGCCAGCCGTCGACGATGAGGCAGATGTCGAGATTGACGATGTCGCCCTCGCGCAGGGGCTTGTCGTTCGGGATGCCGTGGCAGACCACGTGGTTGATCGAGGTGCAGATCGATTTCGGATAGCCCCGGTAGAGCAGCGAGGCCGGGTAGGCGCCGTGGTCCATCGCGAAGGTGTAGGCGAGCTTGTCGAGATGTTCCGTGGTGACGCCGGGCGCGGTCGCCTCCATCAGCACGTCGAGCGCCTCCGCCGTCAGCCGGCCGGCCTTGCGCATGCCCTCGAAGGCCTCCGGTCCGTGAATCGGCGGCTGGGGCGCGCGGCGTCCGCTCTCGGACACGGCCTGTTCGTTCTGGGTCATGGGGACGTTTCGCGGAGGGCATCGGGGCGGGGTCACGCCTTATGTACGGTGACGCGCGCGCGAGGCCAACCCTTCGCGCCCTCCGCACTAGGCTTGCGCCGGGGGAGCGGCTAGAGACGGTTCCCGGCAGACCCCGGCAACACGGATGCCCGCACGAGGACGCGTCTTCGGCGGGCCGGCAGGCAGGACGAGGCGATGGCTGACAAGGCGGTCCCGCATTTCCACAACGAGCCCGGCGTGGCGGTGATTCACGTCGGCTCGAAGGAGTTCATGTGCATCGGGGCCAAGCCCCCGTTCGACCACCCGCACATCTTCCTCGACATGGGCACGGACGACGAGACCATCTGCCAGTACTGCTCGACGCTGTTCCGCTACCGGCCGACGCTGGCGGCCGGCAATGCCGACCCGGCGATCTGCGTCTGGGACGACCGGGCCCCGGCCGCCGCCTGACCCGGCATAGCGGCGCCGTGCCGGCCCTGAACATCGCCATCGTCGGCGCGGGAATCGGCGGCCTGACGGCCGCGCTCACCCTCGATGCCGCCGGCCATTCCGTCACCCTGATCGAGCGCCGCACCGGCTTCAGCGAGGTCGGAGCGGGCATCCAGCTCTCGCCCAATGCCAGCCGGGTGCTGATCGGCCTCGGGCTCGGCGCGGCGCTGCGGCGCGCGGCGAGCGAGCCGCCGGCCGTGGTGGTGCGCGCCCTGCGCAGCGGCGCGGTCATCGGCGGCGTCGCCCTCGGCGCCGGCCTGCGCGAGCGCTTCGGTGCGCCCTATTACGTCATCCACCGGGCCGACCTGCAGACCCTGCTGCTCGACGCGCTGCGCGGGCGGCCCGGCATCCGCCTCCTCGTCGGCCGCGACGTCACCGCCCTCGCCGAGCGGCCGGACGGGGTCGACCTCACCCTGGAGAGCGGTGCCGGGACCCGGACCGAACTCTTCTCGGCCGATCTCGTCATCGGGGCCGACGGCGTCCGCTCGCGTCTGCGGGGCCATCTCGATGGACAGGACCTGCGCTCCGGCCGCGCCGCGGCGTGGCGGGCCATCGTGCCGCGCGAGGCGCTGCCGCCGGAGCTCGACGGGGAGGCGACCGGCCTCTGGCTCGGGCCGGCGCGCCACGTGGTGCATTACCCCATCCGCGGCGGCCAGCACGTCAACGTGGTGGCGGTGGTGCCCGAGCGCACGGGGAGCGAGGGCTGGGGACAGCTCGGCGAGCCGGCGGTGCTGCGGGCGCGTTTTCGCGATGCCGCCGCGCCCCTCGCGGCCCTGCTGGCGGTGCCGGATTCCTGGCTCGTCTGGTCGCTGGAGGATCGCGCCGCGGCCCGTCCCATGGCCCGTGGCCGGCTCGCGTTGATCGGCGACGCCGCCCACCCGATCCTGCCCTTCCTCGCCCAGGGCGCCGCCCTGGCGATCGAGGATGCGGCGATCCTCGCCCAGGTGCTGGACGTCGCCGGTGACGACCCTGGCACGGCCCTGGCCCGCTACACCGCCCTCCGGACGAAGCGGGTGCGACGGGTCCGCCGGGCGGCCCGGGCCAACGGCCGGACCTACCATGCGGGACCTCTCGTCGGCACCGTCCGCAACGCGGTGATGCGTCGGCTCGGCCCGGACGGCATGAACCGCCGCTACGCCTGGCTCTACGGCTGGACGCCTTGATCTGCGCCAGCCGTCCCGCTACCGCTGATCCCGGCATGCGGACGTGGCGAAACCGGTAGACGCACGAGACTTAAAATCTTGCGGCCTTTGGCTGTGCGGGTTCGAGTCCCGCCGTCCGCACCATTGTCCCTGGTAGCTCGGTCAGTTCCAGACCTTCAGCGTCTCGCCCGTCTCAGATAGGCCAGGAGCCCAAGGGCGCCGACGACGACCAGGCCGGCCAGCGCCGTCGAGGTCCGGGCCGGAAGGCCGGACGCTCCCTCCGATCGCGCGCGCCGATCGCCGAGAATCCAGGCGAACGCGTGCCTCAGCTCCGCGGTCGCGTCGCGATCGAACCATTGGCCATGGGCGAAGATGACCCGGTCCGGCTCGAAGGCCACGAGGCGCCGGGCCGCCCTCAGCGTGTCCCGACGCTTCAGACGCAGGAGGAGGCGCAGGTAGAGGGGTGCCTTCCCGTCCGGAGCGACGATTCCGAGCAGGCGGGCGAGGGGCCGCGCGAAGGCCGGCAGCAGATCGCCTTCGAGGTTGATGACGAGATCCGTGAGGAGGAGCGTCCGGCTCGGCCGATGGTAGAGGCAGACCTCCTTGAACACCGGCCCGGCGACCAGAACCTGATCGATCTCGCCCGCCCAGACGCGGGGCGCCCTGTCCGTCAGTTCGGCATCGATCTCCATCCCGGCGCGGCGGACCTGCCCGCGATCCTGGAGCCCCGGCACCGCCCAGGTAATCGCGTCCGGGCACGCCGCCTGCCAATCCTTCAGGAACATCCAGTGACCGATGCTCGGAGCCACGAGGTGCCCGATGCGCCCGAGCCGTTCCAGGGCATGCTGAAGCTCGGGGCGGTAGGCCACCGGCGAGTGCAGCAGCAGTTCGCCACCGGACAACCGCAGCACCGTCATGCGCAGGGGAAGCGGGATACCGCCCGCATGGATGGGTGCGGCGTCGACGATCCAGACATCCTCCGCCACCGGCTTCGGGACATTCAGGGGCGGGTAGCTGAGGTCATGCGCCAAAATTCGGCACTCCGGCTGCGCGGCGGTCTCCACTCAGAACGCCTCGGCCGGACCGGCGGGTCCCTCGCTCGATCCCCGTCAGGACAGGTGGCGGGAGAGGCCCGCCGTGAGTCACGGCGCGGTCACGCCGTGTGACCTCAGGCCGAGCCGGCTCCGCCGTCCGGTTCGCCCCGCACCGCCATGGCGGCGATCAGGGCGTCGAGCGCCAGGGCCATACGGTCCGGCAACGGGGCATCGACCGGCGGAGGAAATGAAAGGGCAAGGGCACGATCGACGCCGATCCGGAACGGGCTTCGATGGCAGTTGTCGGGACGCGGAAAGCAGAGGGACGGGTATTCGAGCTGCATCTAAAATATCGGCTACGGCGCCGTTCGCTGACGGATAGCGAATCTACCCGCGAAGGATGGCAACGCGGGTCTCGCGACGCGGTTGCGCCTCGCGTCGCAGATCGATGGCGGCAGGGGCCGCCGGGATTTCCCCCTGGCGGCCCCTGCGCGTCGATCCGGTTACCAGCCGCCGTGCCAGCGGGGTCGGTCGCAATCGCGCCGATCACCGTAGCCGGCCCGGCGATAGCCGTAGTCGCCATATCCGTCGTCATAGGCACGGACCGCGCGCGGTCTGCGGTAGACCGGGATGTCCTCCTCGTAGCGGTGGACGACCGGCGCCGGGCGGTAGCGGACCACCGGGCCCTCGTCCTCGTCGTCGTAGACCGGAGCGGGCCGGCCGTAGCCGTAAGCCGGCGCTGCGTGGGCCTCGGAGACGGCGGCTCCGAGGAGGGCGCCCGCCGCCAGGCCGCCGATGACGCCGGCCGCGATCGCCCCGCCATTGCCCCGGGCCTGAGCCTCGGGCGTTCCGATCGTGCCGAAAGCCACCAGCGCAGCGGCTGTCAGTGCTGCCAACGTCTTCATCGTCCATCCCCTGCTTCGTCGAGGAGGCCGGCATCGTGCGCGGTCTCGGTGGCACAGCCGGTGTCGTTCCGGCTGTCGAGGAGGAGATTGGCAGGGTGGCGCTGCACGAATGCTGAAGCTTGCCGGCAGGATCCGTTCAGCTTCGGCGTTCGTACAGCTTTGGACGCAGGCGCTGTTCTCGCTGGATGCGGATGCTTTCTCCTTGAGAGATGCCGCGGGTCGGCGCAACAACGGTCGGGATCGCCCCAATACGCCCCTCCCTCCCGCACAGAGTCTTGCATGACCCCGGATCAAGTCGCCCTCGTCCAGGACAGCTTCACCAAGGTGCGGCCGATCGCCGATACGGCCGCCGACCTCTTCTACGGACGCCTGTTCGAGATCGCACCCGAAGTCCGACCGATGTTTCCCGAAGACATGCGCGACCAGAAGAAGAAGCTGATGGCGATGCTCGGGCTCGCGGTGACCAATCTGCACAAGCCGGACGTGGTGGTGCCGGCCCTACAGACCCTGGGCCGCCAGCACGTCTCGTTCGGCACCAAGGCCGCCCATTACGAACCGGTGGGCGCGGCCCTGCTGTGGGCGCTGGAACAGGGTCTGGGCCCGGATTTCACGCCCGAGGTCCGCGAAGCCTGGGTTGAGACCTACGGGCTCGTCGCGGGCGTGATGATGGCGGCGGCCGCCGAAGTCCGGCGCCCGGATGCCACGCCGACCGCCTGATCCCCGGGCGTACGCAGTCCGGTGGCGCGCTCGGGTGGAACCAATGCGTGGCGCAAGCGTAGGCGTTGAGAATCAGTCTGCTGTCCCAAGGGCTTAAGATGCGCTCCCGTCTCACGTCAGTCATCTCCGGTCTCGCCCTGGCGACCATCCTCGCCTGTCCCGCCCTGGCGGAGGTCGTGATCGCCGTCGACAAGGACGCCCAGCGCATGACCGTCACGGTCGACGGCCAGGCGCGCTACGACTGGCCTGTCTCGACCGGTGTCGACGGCTACGACACGCCGAGCGGTGCCCATCGCCCCTTCCGGATGGAACGCACGCATTTCTCGCGCGAATTCGACGATGCGCCGATGCCGAACGCCATCTTCTTCACCGGACAGGGCCACGCCATCCACGGCACGAACCATACCCGGCGTCTCGGCAGCGCGGCGTCTCACGGCTGCGTCCGCCTCGCGCCGAAGAATGCCGCGACCCTGTTCAGCCTCGTCAAGACGCAGGGCATGGGCAAGACGCGGGTCGTGATCGAGGGCAGCACGGTCATGGCTTCGCGTCGCCGGCGGGGAGACGAGGAGGACGGCGTGATGTCGGCCGGGATGCAGATGGGCCGCGAGTCCTACGGCCGTGCCTACCGGCCGGTGGCGGTCGCGCGGCCGGTGCAGCGCCGCGCTCCGGTCTACGAGATTCGCGATCCGTCCGGGTACGGCGACGCCTATTTCGTCGGCGACGGTCTCGACTGAACCGAACTGACGCCACGCGTTCCGCTCAGATCCCGGCATCAGCCCGAGGCGCCGACGGGATACGCGTCCGAGTTGGCCGGTGCCGGCGAGACGCGGACGGAGTCGACCCGGTTCCGGCCGCCGCGCTTGGCGCGGTACAGGGCATCGTCGGCGGCCTTGAGGAGGTCGGTGACGGTGACACCGAGCGCGCCGAAGCTTCCATGCGCAGCCGCAACGCCGACGCTTACGGTGATGCAAGCGCCGTTCGGCAGGCCCGGATGCGGATGGGCGAGTTGCTCGATCGCCAGCCGCAGGCTTTCTCCGATCGCCGCCGCTCGAACCGGCTCCGCCCCCGACAGGAACACGATGAACTCTTCGCCGCCGTAGCGTGCGACCTGGCCGCCATGACGGATTGCAGCTGTCTCGAGCGCCTGCGCCACCTGCCTCAGGCAATGGTCACCGGCCGGATGGCCGGCGGTATCGTTCAGGCGCTTGAAGGAATCGATGTCGATGAGGGCGAGCATGGCCCATTCGCCCCGGTCGCAGGCGTCCGCCCAGCCCGTCTGCAATTGGGCCGTGGCGCTGCGCCGGTTGCGCAACCCGGTGAGGCTGTCCGTCTCGGACAGGATCGTGAGGCGCGCATTGGCGGCGGCGAGGTCGACGTCGCGCGCCGACTTCTCGAGCGTGAGCAGGAACGCCTCCTTGGAGGTCCATTCGCGTGAATAGGCGAGCTTGATCGGTACAAGCGTGAGGCTTGCGATCAGCAGCGGCAGGCCGGTCGCCGCGCTGTGCGGCAGGACGAAGCCCACCACGTAGGCGGCGTAGAGCCCGAAGGCACTGCCGCACAGAACGACGCTGTGTCGGAAGGACAGGGGTGCGATCATGCCGACGGCCATCGGCACGATCACCGCGAGGATAAGGTAGGTGTCCGCATGGATGGCCGGCGCGATCCGGGCACTGTTCAGCACGATGGCCATGTCGAGCAGCGAGATTCCCGTCACGATCCAGGCCTGCCGCCGGGTGCTGGTGACGCCGTGCAGCGCCAGGATCGACAGAAGCCCGGCGGGAAGGAATACACCCAGAGTCAGGAAGGCCGGCACCATGAAATGCTCCGGGCCGAACAGGTCGAAGTCCATCTTCAACGAGATCACGTTGAATACGATGAAGACGAGAAGCCATGACTGAAGGTAGGTGCCCTGAGATCGACTCGTCATTTCTGCGAACTGAGCTTCGAGATCTGCCGGCAGGTGCAGACGATACCAGGGCCTGTGGCGGGCAGCCTCGATCAGGCTTGGACTTGCTTCTGGCATAGGCTCGATTCACCGACGACCCCGGCACGGTAGACGAGATGTGCTTGCAGGCGTGTAAACGGCTGCTGCGTCTGCGGGCGTGCCGGGTCCACCCTGACGACGTCGATGCCCTCCATTGCATCGTGGCGCGATCCTGCTAAGACCCGACCCATGCTGAAGGATCGAGCCAGATTGTACGCACGGCTGACGCCGCCGTAGCCGCCGCTCTCCCGAAGGCTGTCTTCTCCCCCGAGACCCCGTCATGCCCGGCCCGCACCGGTGCCGGGATTCCCGATTCGATTCCCTGCTGCCTAAGGGGCGCGGGGACGATTGGACGTCCGTACCCATGTCCCTGACCAACCTGCGGAGCCAGTGGGCTCCCGATATCACGCGCGAAATCCTGGCCGGCACCGTGGTCGCCCTGGCCCTGATCCCGGAAGCCATCGCCTTCTCGCTCATCGCCGGCGTCGATCCGAAGGTCGGACTCTACGCCTCGTTCTGCATCGCGGTGATCACCGCCTTCGCGGGCGGTCGCCCGGCGATGATCTCCGCCGCCACCGGGGCCATGGCCCTGGTCATGGTGAGCCTCGTCAAGGATCACGGCCTCGGTCATCTCTTCGCCGCCACGATCCTGACCGGGGTGCTGCAGATCGGCGCCGGCGCCCTGCGGCTCGGCAACCTGATGCGCTTCGTCTCCCGCTCCGTGGTCACCGGCTTCGTCAACGCCTTGGCGATCCTGATCTTCCTGGCACAGATGCCCGAACTGATCGGGCAGGGGACCACCGTCTACCTCATGACGGCACTCGGCCTCGGGCTGATCTACGGGCTTCCCTACCTCACCAAGGCAGTGCCCTCGCCGCTGGTCACCATCCTGGTCCTCACCGCGGTCTCGATGGCCATGGGCCTGCCGATCCACAAGGTGGGCGACATGGGCGCCCTGCCCACCGAACTGCCGGTCTTCGCCCTGCCGCAGGTGCCGCTCACCTGGGAGGCCCTGCGGATCATCCTGCCCTACGCGCTGACGCTGACCATGGTCGGCCTGCTGGAGAGCCTGATGACCGCCGCGATCCTCGACGAGATGACCGATACCGGCTCTGACAAGAATCGCGAATGCGCAGGTCAGGGCCTCGCGAACATCGGCGCCGGCCTGTTCGGCGGGATGGCGGGCTGCGCGATGATCGGCCAATCGGTGATCAATGTCTCGTCGGGCGGCCGCGGCCGGCTCTCGACGCTCTGGGCCGGGGCGTTCCTGCTCTTCCTGATCGTGGTGCTCGGGCCCTACGTGGCGCAGATTCCGATGGCGGCGCTGGTGGCGGTGATGATCATGGTCTCGATCAACACCTTCCAGTGGGGATCGCTCAAGACCCTCGCGACGCATCCGAAGAGTTCGAGCCTCGTGATGGTCGGAACCGTCGCCGTGGTGGTGGCGACCCACGACCTCGCCAAGGGAGTTCTCTTCGGCGTCGTGCTCAGCGGCCTCCTCTTCGCCCACAAGGTCACGCGCTATGTCTCGGTGGCATCCGAGCGAAGCGGCACGATCAGGACCTATCGCGTCACCGGGCAGATCTTCTTCGCCACGGCGGAGGCTTTCCACGGCGCCTTCGACTTCCGCGAGACCGGACTGACGGGAATCGTCGTCGACCTGACGACGGCCCATTTCTGGGACGTCACCGCCGTGAATGCCCTGGATCGGATGGTCCTGAAGTTCCGCCACCATGGTATCGCGGTGGAGATCGTGGGCATGAACGACGCCACCGCCACGATGGTGGAACGCCTCGGCACCCATCACAAGCCGGGAGCGGCCCTGGCGGCCGGTGGCCACTGAGGCATAGGCTGGCCCGCAAACTGCAGCGCCCCCCGCAGCGGATGCGGGCCGGCACGGTGCCCCGGTGCCATTGACCGTACGAAGTCTGGTCCGAAATCAGGCCACGCCATCGCGCATCCGTCGCGCTGGCACGATAGATAGATGCTGGTGCGAGCGGTCGCCCCTGGCGCAAGCTGGGAGCGGACTTCGCCTGGATGCGAGGAGAGATTGGCCATGAGCGCGCTTCACCCGGAAATCGCCGCCGTCACGGCGCGCGTGGTCGAACGCTCCGGACCGACCCGGAAGGCCTATCTCGATCTGATCGCACGGGAGCGCGACTCGGGCGTCCACCGCCCGATGCTGAATTGCGGGAATCTCGCGCACGGCTTCGCCGCTTCGGGCGAGGACAAGGCGGTCATCAAGTCGGGCCGGGCGATGAACATCGCCATCGTGACCGCATACAACGACATGCTCTCGGCGCATCAGCCCTACGGCCGCTACCCGGAGCAGATGAAGCTGTTCGCCCGGGAGGTCGGGGCCACCGCACAGGTGGCCGGCGGCGTCCCGGCCATGTGCGACGGGGTCACGCAAGGCCAGCGCGGCATGGAGCTGTCACTGTTCTCGCGCGACACCATCGCGCTTTCCACCGCCGTGGCGCTCAGCCACGGCATGTTCGACGGCGCGGCGCTGCTGGGCATCTGCGACAAGATCGTTCCCGGCCTGCTCATCGGCGCGCTGCGCTTCGGCCACCTGCCGATGATCCTGATTCCGGCCGGGCCGATGCCCTCGGGGCTCGCCAACAAGGAGAAGCAGCGCATTCGCCAGCTCTACGCCGAGGGCAAGGTCGGCCGCGACGAGCTGCTGGAGAGCGAATCGGCCTCGTATCACGGCGCCGGCACCTGCACCTTCTACGGCACCGCCAACTCGAACCAGATGATGATGGACGTGATGGGCCTGCACATGCCCGGCGCCTCCTTCATCAATCCGGGCACGAAGCTCCGTCAGGCCGTCACCCGCGCGGCGGTTCATCGCCTGTCCGAGATCGGCGCCAACGGCAACGATTACCGCCCCCTCGGCCGCTGCCTCGACGAGAAGGCGATCGTGAATGCGGTGGTCGGCCTGCTGGCCACGGGCGGCTCGACCAACCATGCCATCCACCTGCCCGCCATCGCGCGGGCGGCCGGTATCGTCCTGGACTGGGCGGATTTCGACCGGCTCTCGGCGGTGGTGCCGCAGGTGGCCAAGGTCTATCCGAACGGCTCGGGCGACGTGAATCATTTCCACGCGGCCGGCGGCATGTCCTACGTCATTGCCAGCCTGATCGATGCCGGGCTGCTGCACGACGACATCCTCACGGTGGCGGGCACAAAGCTGCGCGATCACGCCCGTGATCCGAAGCTGATCGACGACGCCCTCGTCTTCGAGGATGCGCCCGAGCGCTCGCACGACGAGACCATCCTGCGCAGCCCCGCCAATGCCTTCCAGCCGGATGGAGGCATGCGGCTGGTGAAGGGCAATCTCGGCCGGGCCACCTTCAAGACCAGCGCCGTCGATCCCGCGCGCTGGACCATCGAGGCTCCGGCCCGCGTCTTCGACGATCAGGACGACGTCATGGCGGCCTTCAAGGGCGGCGAGCTTGAGCGCGACGTGGTGGTCGTGGTGCGCTTCCAGGGGCCGCGCGCCAACGGCATGCCCGAACTGCACAAGCTCACGCCGCAGCTCGGTGTGCTGCAGGACCGCGGATTTCGCGTCGCCCTCGTCACCGACGGGCGGATGTCGGGCGCCTCCGGCAAGGTGCCGGCGGCGATCCATCTCAGTCCCGAAGCCCTCGGCGGCGGCCCGCTGGCCCGAATCCGCGACGGGGACATGGTGCGCCTGAGCGTGGAGGACGGCTCCCTGGAGGCTCTGGTCGATCCTGCCGAGTGGGAAGCCCGCGAGGCGGCAACCGCGCCGCTGCCGGCCTTCGGCACGGGGCGCGAGCTCTTCGCCTTCATGCGCCATGGTGCCGATGGTGCCGAGCAGGGCGCCTCCGCCATGCTCGCCGCCGCCGGTCTCTGATCCTCCCGCCTCCGCTGCCAAGGATGCCGCCCATGACCTCCACCATCGATGCCCTGATGCGATCCGTCCCCGTCATCCCGGTGCTGGTGGTGGAAGACGTAGCCCAGGCCGAGCCGATCGCCCGTGCCCTGGTGGCGGGCGGGCTGACCGCCCTCGAGGTCACCCTGCGGACCCCGGCGGCGCTCGACGTGATCCGCGCCATGTCTCGGGTGGAGGGCGCCGTGGTGGGAGCCGGCACGGTGCTCAACCCGCGCGACCTCGACGCGGCCATGGACGCCGGCGCGCAGTTCATTGTCAGCCCCGGCCTGACCGATCCGCTGACCCGCGCCGCTCTCGCCCGTGGCGTCCCTTATCTGCCAGGGGTCGCGAACGCGGCCGACATCATGCGCGGCCTCGACCATGGCCTCGACCGGTTCAAGTTCTTCCCCGCCGAGGCCGCCGGTGGCATCAAGGCGCTCAAGGCTCTCGCCGGCCCGTTCGGGCAGGTCCGGTTCTGCCCGACCGGGGGCATCTCCGAAGCGACCGCGCCGGATTGGCTGGCCCTGAAGCCGGTGCTCTGCGTCGGCGGAAGCTGGGTCGTCCCGTCGGGCGTGCCGGAGCCGGATCTCATCCGGCGCTCGGCCGAGGCGGCGAGTCGTCTCCGGGCCGCCTGAGGGCCGCCGGAGCGGCCCGACCCAACCGGAGGCCCCGCTTGATTGTGGCGGGAAAAGGGCTAGCGTCTCCTGACGAGCGCTGGAAGCGGCACGTCGCGGCCCGGGGTTTTAATCCTCGGATCGCCTGCGTGCCCTCAAGTCTGGCATGCCTCGTGCACACCTGCTCAAGCTGAACCAGGCTCCTGGTTGCCAGAGCGGAGCGTCATCGGACGCGGCGGTGGGGGGAAGCGATGCAATCCAGGCTCACCACGTACATCTTCGTCGGCATGCTGCTCGGAATCGTCGTCGGCTACCTCTGCAACATCACCTGGCCGGACCCGCAGACCTCCAAGGAGATTTCTGGATACATCGCGCTGATCAGCGACGTCTTCCTGCGTCTGATCAAGATGATCATCGCGCCGCTGGTGTTCTCCACCCTCGTCGTCGGCATCGCCCATATGGGCGATACCGCCTCGGTGGGTCGCGTCGGCGGCAAGGCGATGCTCTGGTTCGTCGGCGCTTCGCTGTGCTCGCTGCTTCTCGGTCTGGTGATGGTCAACATCCTCCGGCCCGGCGACAACCTGAACCTGCCGCTGCCCGATGCCGGGGCGACCACGAACCTGAAGGCCGCGTCCCTCTCCCTGAAGGAGTTCGTCACCCACCTCGTGCCGAAAAGCCCGGTCGAGGCGATGGCCAACAACGAGATCCTCCAGATCGTCGTGTTCTCGATCTTCTTCGGCGTGGCCCTGGCGGCCCTCGGCGAGAAGGGCAAGTTGCTCGCGCAAGGCATCGAGGGCCTCGCCGACGTGATGCTCAAGATCACCGGCTACGTCATGGGCTTCGCGCCGATCGCCGTCTTCGCCGCGATCGCGGCCACGATCACGACCCAGGGGATCGGGGTGCTCGTCACCTACGGCAAGTTCATGCTGGAATTCTACTTCAGCCTCGCGCTCCTGTGGTGCGTCCTCGCCCTGGCCGGCTTCGCCCTCGTCGGCTCGGCGATGAAGCGCCTCCTCGACCTGATCAAGGAGCCGTTCCTGCTGGCCTTCTCGACCGCCTCGAGCGAGGCGGCCTATCCGAAGACCCTGACGAACCTCGAGCGCTTCGGCGTGCCGAACAAGATCACCTCGTTCGTGCTGCCGATGGGCTACTCGTTCAATCTCGACGGATCGATGATGTACTGCACCTTCGCGGTAATGTTCATCGCCCAGGCCTACAACATCCCCCTGACCCTCGGGCAGCAACTCACCATGCTGCTACTCCTGATGGTGACCTCGAAGGGGATGGCGGGCGTCCCGCGCGCGTCCCTGGTGGTGATCTCGGCCACGCTGACCACCTTCCATATCCCGGAGGCCGGGCTGCTCCTCATCATCGGCATCGATCAGTTCCTCGACATGGGACGATCGGCCACCAACGTCCTGGGCAACAGCGTGGCGACCGTGGCGGTGGCCAAGTGGGAGGGGCAGCTGACGCTCACCGACCAGCGCCTGGATCGCGACGTCAGCCCCTTGCCGGAGCCGGCGGAATAGCGGATCGGCGTGTGAGCGTCGCCCCGCTGCCGTCGCCGTCGACCGGGTTCCGTTTCACGTCGAGGTCGGACATGCCAGCACGTCGCGTCATCATCGGGCTCCTGGCGGGACTGGGCCTCCTGGCTGGGAGCGCTCCGGCCTCGGCGATCGACGTCCTGGCCGGTACGCTGAAGACGATCGGCCAGACCGGCACCGTGCGGCTAGGCTATCGCGAGAGTTCCCTGCCGTTCTCGTTCAAGGACGGCGCCGGGCAGCCGGTCGGCTACGCCCTCGACCTCTGCCTGGAGATCGTGGACGACATCGGCAAGGAACTCGGACGCAGCGACCTCAAGGTACAGTACGAGCCCGTGACGTCGGAGACGCGGATCGAGGCGCTGACGTCCGGCCGGATCGATTTCGAATGCGGCTCGACCACGGCCAATGCCGAGCGGCGCAAGCTGGTGGCGTTCTCGCCGGTCACCTACTTCAGCGCCACCAAACTTCTGGTGAAGCGCGGCGCCTCGGTCGGTTCGTTCCGAGACCTCGCCGGGCGCACCGTGGCGGTGACCGCCGGCACCACCAACGAGGTCGCCCTGCGCGCGCTGTTCGCCCGCCTCGGCATTCCTGCCACCCTTGTCACCGGGCACGACCATGCCGAGTCCTTCGCGATGGTCCGGGACGGGCGGGCCGATGCCCTCGGTCTCGACGATGTCCTGCTCTACGGCCTGATCGCGGCCGCCCCCGACGGCTCGGCCTATACCGTACTGCCGGACAAACTGTCCTTCGAACCTTACGGGCTGATGTTCCGCAAGGACGATCCCCAGATTGCCGGCCTCGTCACCACGACCTTTCAGCGCCTCGCCGAATCCCGCGAGCTGCGCTGGATCTACGACCGCTGGTTCTTGAAGCGCCTCCCCAACGGAGTCCGCCTAAACGTGCCGATGTCGGACGAGCTGCATACAAACTTTCAGGTGATCGGCCTCCAGGACTGATCTTCGAGCCTTTCGAGCGACCATCGCGATGGATTCTGTCCTACCGCCGAGCGTTCGAGAGGGGGTGCGGGTCGTCGATCGCCCCCGCATTTCGAATCGTCGTGAAGGCCCCGGAGCCGATCCATCGGCAGGATCGGTGTCCGTTATCCCCGACGGGCCCTCCGCAAAGCCCTGACCGGACCTATGGGCACCTGCCGCGATTCTGACCATGGTCTCCCATGGTCGAGGGCCGGGCCGGCCTGCGCAATGTGTCAAAAATCACAGATTATTCCGTATTTTCGGGGACTTGCCGCCACGCTCCGACCGGGGGGCGGACGGTCCACCGACTCTGACCCGCGAAAAACCTGCCCTCGGAACAGTCACTTAGCCACCTGCCGAACGTTGCAACGCCGCAACAGCGCCCCGGAACCGCCACGCCGATCACGATTCCGAGTTGCCGCCGGGAACCCGCTCGCACAGAGTGATCGTGCGCTGGGGGCAACGCCAGGGCAGCAAGACAATTTCCAGCGGTCAACGCTCGGTCATTCAAGAACAAAGGGCCACGCGACTTCGGGATCCATAGAGATCCTAGGCGCAGTAAGCCTTCCCTCGGGTCTCGAAGCTTTTGGAGATATCAATGAAGCTCTTGAAGAGCTCGCTTCTCGCCTCCGCGGCAGGGTTTGCTGCGGTCGCCGGAGCACAGGCAGCCGACCTTCCGGTCAAGAAGGCTGTGCCGATCGAATACGTCCGCGTCTGCTCCGCCTACGGCGCCGGCTTCTTCTACATCCCGGGCACCGACACCTGCATCCGTCTCTCGGGCCGCGCCCGCCTCGACATCGGCTACCAGCCGACCGGCACGCGCAGTTCGAACGGCTCGCAGGGTGACACGACCGGCTACATCGGCCTCGCCCGCATCAACGTCGATGCCCGCACGCAGACCGCCTACGGCACCCTCCGCGCCTTCGTGCGTCTCCAGTTCTCCTCGCGCACCGGCGCCACCGGCGGTCTGCGCTCCGGCACCCAGGAGCGCATCGGCAACGCCTTCGGTGCCACCGGCCAGGATCAGAGCGGCCGCGTCCAGCAGTTCGTGAACACCGACAAGGCGTTCATTCAGTTCGCCGGCCTCACCGCCGGTCGCGCTTCGTCGTTCTTCGACTTCTACGCCCACGACTTCGAGTTCGCCGGCGCGACCGCCAACTCGGACCTGCAGTCCACCAACCTGCTCGCCTACACGAGCAAGCTGGGTGACAGCGGCCTCTCGGCCACCGTCTCGTTGGAAGATCCGTCCTTCCGCCGCAACACGATCTTCTCGCAGGAGTCGCAGGCTGTTGGCGCCCCCTCGCGCGTGCTGGTCACGACGAACGCACTGGGTGTCCCGACCTTCTCGACGGTGGACGTGTCTCAGCGCAACCGCATGCCCGATTTCGTCGGTGTGCTGCGCTATGACGCCGCCTGGGGCTCTGCGCAGCTCTCGGCTGCTGTCAAGGAGCTTAACACCAGCAATGTCATCGGAAACCCGACCATCGCAGGCAGCGCTAACGGCTTCGCCGGCGGTCTCATCGGTCCGGGTCCGTCCGCTTCCAGCGAGTACGGCTGGGCCGTGCAGGGCGGTGTGAAGATCAACATGCCCTTCATCGCCCCGGGCGACACCCTGTACCTGCAGGGCGCCTACGGCGAGGGCGCGACCCTCTACACCGGTTACTCTTCGTACAACGGCAGCTACACCTCGCGCGCCAGCACCATCAACGGTGCTCCGTTCGATCCCTACATGGCCGATGCCACGCTCAACCCGCTCACGGGCAAGATCGAGCTGTCCACCAGCTTCACGGCGGTCGCCTCGTTCCTGCATTACTGGTCGCCTGAGTGGCGTTCGGCCGTGTTCGGCAGCTACGGCGAGATGAACTTCGCTCGCGGTGCTCGCGAGGCGAATGCCCTTGCCTATGCCGGCTCGGCTTTCGCTACAAACGCCAACACGGCCACGTTCATCGGCGCGCCGGGCAGCCGTTCCTTCGCCCTCAGCCCTGTGCTGCGCGACAACTACCAGTTCGTGGCTGGTGGCAGCATCATCTGGTCACCGGTGAAGGACCTCGATATCGGTCTCGAGGGCTTCTACACCAAGATCGGCGCTACCAACGGGCGGATCATCGACCAGACCAACAACGGTACGCTCACGGCTGCGGCGATCAATGCCGGCGCTGCGGTCCGCACGGTGTCTTCGCAGGACACCTTCCAGATCCGCGGCCGCGTCCAGCGCGACTTCTAAGCCGACGGAACGGCACGATCCGGGCTCCCCGCGAGCCCGGATTTCTACAGATCCGAACCTTCGAGACATGCGAACTGGCCCGGCTGAAAAGTCGGGCCTTTTTGCATGGGCATCCCTCCTGCAACGTCCCGGGTTGGGGCGGAAACTACGCAGGGTGGGCGAGCGGCACGGGGTTTGCCAGGGGGAGGTGCGTTCCCAGCTTGGACAGCGCGAAAACAACGATTGCGGCGGCCCGCGCCGCTGCTACGTTGCCCACCTCAGTCCCGTCGATCCCCATTGTGACGATCGACCTCCCGGAGCCAGCCCGCAGATGCGTTCGTGCCACCAGAGATCCACCCTGTCCGCCGTCGCCGTCAGCCTCGGGCTGTCGGTGCTCGCGGCAGGGAGCGCCCAGGCGCAAGAGCTCACCGGAACCTTGAAGAAGATCAAGGAAACCAATGCGATCACCATCGGGTATCGGGATGCGTCGGTGCCGTTTTCCTACCTGGACGGCGATCAGAAGCCGGTCGGCTACGCCCTCGAAATCTGTCAGAAGATTGCCGAGGCGGTGAAGACGAACCTCAAGCTGCCGAATCTCGAGGTCAAGCTGAATCCGGTCACCTCGGCGACCCGCATTCCGCTGATTGCCAACGGCACCATCGACCTCGAGTGCGGTTCGACGACGAACAATGCGGACCGCCAGAAGCAGGCGTCCTTCACCAACACCCACTTCCTGACGGCCACGCGGTTCGTGGCGAAGAAGTCGGCCAAACTCGATAAGATCGACGATCTGAAGGGCAAGACCGTGGTCTCGACCTCGGGCACCACCAATATCCGCCAGATCAACGAGGCCAACACGGCGCGCAATCTCGGCCTGACCATCCTTCCCGCCAAGGATCACGCCGAGGCCTTCCTGATGGTCGAGACCGGCCGCGCCGTCGCCTTCGTCATGGACGACGTGCTGCTCGCCTCGCTCGCCGCCAGCTCGAAGGAGCCGGGCGCCTACGCGATTTCCAGCGAAGCGCTGTCCAAGCCCGAACCCTACGGCATCATGCTCCGCAAGGACGATGCGCCCTTCAAGGCCGTGGCCGACGAGGCCACCGCCAAGCTCTACAAGAGCGCCGAGGGCAAGGCGCTGTACGACAAGTGGTTCACGAAGCCGATTCCGCCGCGCGGCATCAACCTGAACCTCCCGATGAGCGAGGCCATGGCGAAGCAGTTCGCCTCGCCGAGCGACAGTGCCGACCCGGCCGCCTACTGAGCCGACCACAACCGTCTTCGGTGCCCGGACGCCTCGCCCCTCACGGGGCGGGGCGTTCTGCTGTCGAGGGTAGGGCACAGGCTTGATCCATCGGCGTGCCCCGCACGATGAGCCGCTCCATGGTGGCGAATAGCACCGGCCACTCGATCGGCTTGGCCACATGGGCATCCATGCCCGCGGAGCGGCAGCGCTCTATCTCCTCGGGCATGGCGTTGGCGGTGAGGGCGATGATCGGCGTCCGGGGACGATCTTCCTGCCGTTCGCGGACACGAATCGCCTGGGTCGCCGCGAGGCCGTCCTGCCCCGGCATCTGTACGTCCATCAGGATCAGGTCCGGGCGTTCCGGTTCGAAGGCCGCCGTCACGGCGCGCTCGCCGTCATCCACCACGGTGACCGCATGTCCTTTCTGGCGCAGCACCGTGCCGATGATTTCCTGGTTGATGGAATTGTCCTCGGCCAACAGGACGCGCCAATGCGCGGCGGAGGGCTTCTGAAGTGTGGCGCATTGCTGCGCGAGCCCGGCCGCGGGCTCATCCTCGGCTGCGGCCAGGCGCAGCGGGACCTCAAACCAGAATGTAGAGCCTTCGCCGATGTGGCTTTCTGCGCCGATCTCGCCTCCCATCAGGTGCACGAGCCGCTTGCAGATCGTCAGGCCCAGACCGGTGCCGCCGTACTGTCGGGAGGTCGCTTGGTCGGCCTGGATGAACCGCTCGAACAGGTGAGGCAGCACGTCCGGTGCAATGCCGATTCCCGTATCGACGACCGCGATGCGAAGGGTCGACGGCCGAAGTGGCGTGGTCTTGAGGGGCGGCTGCCATCGCACCCGCAGGGTGACGGAGCCGTGCGGCGTGAACTTGATCGCATTGGTCGTCAGGTTGAGGATGATCTGCCGCAGACGCATCGGGTCGCCGACGACCCGGTCCGGAACGTCCGACCCAATATCTGTGGCCAGGCGCGATCCGCGGCCCTGCACGCACTCGGCGCTGAGTTCTCGGCAGCTCTCGATCAGTGCGGTCAGGCCGAAGGGCAGAGACTCGATCTCGAGACGACCGGCTTCTATCTTCGAGAAGTCGAGGATGTCGTTGACGATCTTCAGCAGCGAGTGCCCCGATTCCTGGGCGAGCGCGACGAGCCGCGTCTGGGCCGGACCAAGCGAGGCGTCGTCCCGCAGGATGTCGTGCACGCCGAGAATGCCGGCCAGCGGAGTCCGCAATTCGTGGCTCATATTGGCCAGGAACTCGGCCTTCGCCCGCACGGCAGCCTCGGCGGCGGCCCGGGCGCGGTGAAGGTCGACCTCCTGTTCGTGGCGCTGAGAGACGTCGCGGATCGCGTGGATGATCTGAATGTCACCCTGCTCCTCGATGCACCGGAAGGCGGCCTCGACCCAGAGATCGTGGCCGGCTCGGTGCCGCATCCGATAGACCACCGAGCCGGTCGGCTGTTTCGGTTCGAGGGCGTGCAGCGTGGCCGACAGGTTGGCGATGTCCTCGGGGTGAACGAGGGGGCGCAGGCCGATGCGGTTGGCCTCCTCGATGTCGTAGCCGAGCATGCTCGTCACCGCAGGTGAGATGTAGAGATGGCGCCCGTTGGCATCGTCCAGGACGATGAGGTCCGAGGTATAGTCGGCCAGGAGACGATAACGCGCTTCGCTCTCCCGAAGCCGCTCGTCGGCGCGGCGTCGCTCGGTCACGTCCGTCAGGGTCTGGACGTGGCCGTCGCCTACCAGCATCGGCACGGAGCGCGTCTCGATCACGCGGCCATCGGTGCGGTTGCGCTCCAAGCGGAGTTCGGTGGTGCGCCGCTCGTCGTCGAGGCGCCAGACGCTCGGAGCTTCGACGGCCGTCCCCCAGGTTCCCCTCTCACGCAGGTGCCGGCGCAGGGTCCGGTAGTCCGGGCCGGCGGCGATCACCTCGGGCGGGACGTCCAAGAGTTCGATGGCGCGGCGATTGATGATCGGGATGCGGCCCTTGCCGTCGATCATCAGGAGGCCTTCATCCATGCTCTCCAGGGTGGCTTCCAGCAGGGCGGATTTCTCGGCGAGGGCCCGCTCGACCGATTTCAGCTCGGTGACGTCGGCGAAGACGCCGAAGATGGAGCCGCGAAGGGCTGTCTGCGCGGCCATTCCCGTTTCGCCCTGGCAACTGCCGCGAACCTGCACTTCCCGGATCTCCCCCGAGGGACGCACCAGCCGCAGGGCGACGTCGAAACCCTCGCCCCGACGGATCGCGCCTGCGATCCGTCGGGAGACGGTGGCGCGGTCGTCGGGATGGCAGGCGGCGATACTGCTCTGGATCGTCGGAGCGAAGGTCTGCGGATCGAGCCCGTGGATGCGGTAGACCTCTTCGGACCAGGTCATGGCGCGCGAGGGGATATGCAGGTGCCAGTGGCCTACATGGGCTACATTCTCGGCCATGACGAGGAGACGGTTCGCTTCCCGCGCTTCGGCATCGGTAAGCTTCAGGTGACGAAGGTCGCGCAGGCTGACATGGACCCGCCGCACGGCCCCGGTACCCGGCTCGGGCAGCGGGACGAAGACCATCTCCGTAGCGCCGGCGGCGGCCGATGGGCTGGTCTGATGATCCTGGGTTCGCAGACCCGCACCCGTGGCGACCGCACGATCCATCCCAGCGCGCACTTGTACGACCTGCGACGCCGGCAGCAACGCAGTGAGTTCGCAGCCGATCGCGTCGTTCCCTCGGCCGACGGCTCTGACCGCTGCCGCATTCCAGGCTGCAAGATGAAATTCGCCGGCGGGCGAACGCGTGAAGACGAATTGCCGATCCGGTGAGGCCTCGAACAGTGCCTGCAGCGCATCGGCCGCGGCGAAACCCGCCGTTTCAGCGCCGCCTCGTCCGCCGCGCAGGAGTGCATGCCCGATCCGCCGGATCTTGCCGAGCCACGGCCGGCGTACCGTCATGCAACGCCTCCGGCTCGCGCGTTCCGTTTCCGCGTGAGGATCTGCGCGATGCCGACCACGACGATCGCAGACAATGCGCCGGCGATCTCGGTCGCGTGGGGAATGGGTGCGGTCGTACCGAGGATCAGCGGGTCGGTGGCGATCATCTCTCCGGCGATCCAGCCGAGAAGCGCGGCTCCCGCCCAGAGGATGAGCGGGAAGCGGACGAGCAGGGCGGTGATCAGAGAGGCGCCCATGATGATCAGCGGGATCGAGAGCAGGAGCCCGAACACGAACAGAATCGTATGACCCTTCGCGGCAGCGGCCACGGCGACCACGTTGTCGAGGCTCATCACCGCGTCGGCGATGGCGATGGTCCGGACCGCTCGCCACAGTGTCGTGCTCTCGGCCACCGTCGGATCGGCCTCGTCCTCGCCGACGGCGAGTTTCACCGCGATGACGAGGAGAAGGATGCCTCCGAAGATCCGCAGCAGCGGAATCGCCAGTAAGGATGAAACCACCAGCGCGAACACGATGCGCAGGAGAACCGCGGTGCCGGCGCCCAGCAGGATCCCGGTCCGCCGATGTGTTTCGGGAAGAGACCGGCAGGCGAGGGCGATGACGACCGCGTTGTCGCCCGAGAGCAGCAGGTCGATCCACACGATCTGCAGGATGGCCAGGAAGAACTGCGGATCGCTCACGTCCATCGCATCTCTCGGCATCGTCGGCCTGACGGAACGGCCAAGCAATACGGGTTCGGGTAGCGCATCCGGACGGTTCCGCACAGGCGGCAAAAGGCGGATGTCGCCGTCATGCGATACAACTTCGAGGTGTGACCAATAAATCGGTGATACCGTCGGGAGGGTGGTGCGGCCGGGCAGGGCTTCGGGTCGGTGCCTGCCCCCCGGGACGTCGCCGGGATCGATCACGAAAGCTGCGGACCCTCCCTCGGCGTTCGGTGATATCCTTCCGACTTCGTTGGCCCACGCGCCCCACCACGAGCGCATGGCATGGGACCGACCCCCGGGCCCTGATCGCTTCCGCGCATGCCTCCTGTGGTCATCCTGCGCCACCGCCGGAACGAGGGTGCGGCAGCGAGGGAAACCGCGCATTCTGAAAGGCTTCGCGCCTTGACTTCGGGTGACGCGGGGTCGCATTGCACAAACATGGGGGATGGTGCTTCCGTCCCGCCGGGCTGACATTCCTTTGAAAGCCTCTAAGGTCCCGCCGGCCCTTGCCGCACGGGTGGGATCAGGGTCACCCGGCGCAATCATGCTTGGAGTTTGACACTTGGCGAACACGGCAGCCGATCCCGACAGCTCCCACGGCGCGCCGGACGGCACGCGTCGCGATTTCATGTTTCTCGCGACGGGGGCGGGTCTCGCCGTCGGTGCCGGTGCCTTGGCCTGGCCCTTCGTGGCCTCGATGGCGCCGGATGCCGAGACGATCGCGGCCGGCGCTCCCCTGGAGGTCGACCTGACGCCGATCCAGGAAGGCCAGATCGTCAACGTGTTCTGGCGCGGCAAACTCATCTTCGTGCGCAGTCGCTCGGAGAAGGAGATCAAGGAAGCTTCCGAGGTGAAGCTCTCCGACCTCATCGATCCGCAGCCGGACTCGGCCCGCGTGAAGCAGGGCCACGCCAAGTGGCTCGTGGTCTACGGCAACTGCACGCATCTCGGCTGCGTGCCGATCGGCTATCAGGGACAGTACGAGGGCTGGTCCTGCCCCTGCCACGGCTCTCTCTACGATACGTCCGGCCGGGTGCGCCGGGGTCCCGCCCCGACGAACCTGCCTATTCCGCCCTACGTCTTCGAGTCGGATTCCAAGATCCGGATCGGAGAAGAGGGCGGAAAGGCCGTCGCCTGACGCCCTGAAACAGGATTTGGAGCGGGTCGCCCCATGAGTGGACACGGCAATACCTACGTTCCCAAGAGCGCCTTGGCGAAGTGGTTCGAATCGCGCCTGCCCCTGATCGGGCTGGTGCATTCGTCCTTCGTTTCCTTCCCGGTGCCGCGGAACCTCAACTATTTCTGGACCTTCGGCGCGATCCTCATCGCCATGCTGGTGTCACAGATCGTCACCGGCGTCTGGCTGGCGATGCACTACGATCCCTCCGCCGCCAACGCGTTCAACTCCGTCGAGCACATCATGCGCGACGTGAATTACGGCTGGCTGCTGCGCTACATGCACGCCAACGGCGCGTCGATGTTCTTCGTGGCCGTCTACGTCCACATCTTCCGGGCGCTGTATTACGGATCGTACAAGGCGCCCCGCGAGGTGCTCTACATCCTAGGCGTGATCATCTACCTGCTGATGATGGCGACGGCCTTCCTCGGCTACACCCTGCCGTGGGGCCAGATGAGCTTCTGGGGTGCGACCGTCATCACCAACATTTTGGCGGCAATCCCGGTCGTCGGCGACACCATCCAGAGCCTGCTCTGGGGCGGCTACTCGGTCGGCAACCCGACCCTGAACCGCTTCTTCTCGCTGCACTACCTGCTGCCCTTCATGATCACCGGCGTCGTGATCCTGCACGTCTGGGCACTGCACGTGACGGGCCAGAACAACCCGGCCGGTATCCCGATCAAGTCGGGCAAGGACGCGGTGGCCTTCACCCCCTACGCCACGATCAAGGACGTCTTCGCCTCGGTCGTGTTCTTCGCCTTCTTCGCCTACTGGATCTTCTATCAGCCGAACTATCTTGGTCACGCCGACAACTACGTTCCGGCCAACCCGGCCGTGACGCCCGCTCACATCGTTCCGGAATGGTACTTCCTGCCGTTCTACGCGATCCTGCGCGCGGTGCCGGACAAGCTCGGCGGCGTCATCCTGATGTTCAGCGCGGTCCTGATCCTGGCGCTCGCGCCGTGGCTGGACACCTCGCGGGTCCGCTCGTGCAACTACCGCCCGATCTACCGTCAGTTCTTCTGGCTCTTCGTGGTGGTCACCATTCTGCTCGGCTGGCTCGGCGCCAAGCCGCCGGAGGGGGGCTACGTGATCGCGGCGCGGATCTGCACGGCCTACTACTTCCTGCACTTCCTTCTCGTGATGCCGCTCGTCGGCCTGTTCGAGACGCCGAAGGCTCTTCCCGGCTCGATCCTCGAGACCGTGACGGGACCCAGCAAACAGGTTGGCGGGTCCGGCATGCCGGTGGGTGCCGCGGCCGCACCGTCGTCCAAGGGTTGAGGGCAGGGGACTTTTGAGAACCATGAAAACGACCCGTCTCCTGGCTGCGTCCCTGCTCGCGGCCGTCATGAGCGTCACCGTCGCGTCCGCGGATGAGGGAACCCCTCACCCGCCCCGCGAGAAGTGGAGCTTCGCCGGAACCTTCGGTCGGTTCGATCAGGCCCAGCTTCAGCGCGGCTTCCAAGTTTACAAGGAAGTCTGCTCGAGCTGCCACAGCATGAGCCTGGTGCGCTTCCGTAACCTCTCGGAGGAGGGGGGCCCCGGCTTCACCACCGGGCAGGTGAAGGAGCTCGCCGCCCAGTACAAGGTGAAGGAGCAGAACGATGCGGGTGAGGACGTCGATCGTCCCGCCCGTGCCGCCGACGCCTTCCCGTCGCCCTTCCCGAACGAAAAGGCGGCGGCTGCCGCCAATGGGGGCAAGGCGCCGCCCGACTTCTCGGTGCTCGCCAAGGCGCGTACCTACGAGCGCGGCTTTCCCTGGTTCGTGTTCGACGCGATGCCGTTCATCGGCTTCTCCGAGCAGGGCGTGGACTACATCCACGCGCTCCTGAACGGCTACGAGGATCCGCCGGAAGGCAAGGAGATCCCGGCGGGAACGTACTACAACAAGTACTATGCCGGACATCTGATCGCGATGCCGAAGCCGATCAGCGACGGCCAGGTGACCTACGCCAAGAACGACAAGGGTGAGCCGGTCGTGCCCGAGACGGTCGATCAGTATTCCCGCGACGTCGCGGCGTTCATGGCCTGGGCTGCCGAGCCGCACATGATGGCGCGCAAGGCTCTCGGCCTGCGTGTGATCCTGTTCCTGCTCGTGCTCGCCGGTCTGCTCTACTACGTGAAGAAGAAGATCTGGGCGAAGGTCGGTGGCGAGGTCCACGGCCTCCAGCCGGAGCTGCACAAGACCTACTGATCCGGTACGGGCGGTCCGCCGGGCCGCCCGCCCTTCGTTGACACGGCCAGCGCCGGCGCCCCAAGGAGGGGCGACCGGCGCGAATGTTATGGAGAGCAGGATGACGGCAGCGGTGCTCGGCGTGATGGGCGGGTCCGGGGTCTACGACCTGCCCGGACTCGAGGATGTCCGCGAAGAGCGGATCGCGTCCCCCTGGGGCGAGCCCTCCGACGCCCTGCGCATCGGCCGCATCGGCGAGACCAAGGTGGTGTTCCTGGCGCGCCACGGGCGCGGCCACCGCTTCTCGCCCTCGGGCATCAATTACCGCGCGAACATCGACGTCCTGAAGAGGGCCGGCGTCACCGACCTCGTCTCGCTCTCGGCCTGCGGCTCGTTCAAGGCCGAGCTTCATCCCGGCCTGTTCGTCCTCGTCGACCAATTCGTCGACCGGACCCATGGCCGTGCGGCGTCGTTCTTCGGCGATGGCTGCGTGGCCCACGTCTCCCTGGCCCATCCGGTCGGTCCAGGCCTGCAGGCCCGTATCGCGGCCGCGGCGCAGGCGGAGGACATCGCTGTCCACCGGGACGGAACCTACGTCTGCATGGAGGGGCCGCAGTTCTCCACCTACGCCGAATCCACCACCTACAAGGCGCTGGGATACGACGTGATCGGCATGACCAACATGCCGGAGGCCAAGCTCGCCCGCGAGGCCGAGATCACCTACGCGACGATCGCCATGGTGACCGACTTCGACTGCTGGCATCCGACCCACGATGCGGTCGATGTCGCAGCCGTCGTCGCAGTGGCACGTGCCAATGCCGACAAGGCCGCCCGCCTCGTCGCCCGCCTCGCCCGAGACTTCCCGGCCGAGCGCGAGCCGTGCCCCGTCGGTACCGAGCGTGCTCTGGACGGCGCGATCATGACCGCTCCGGCGCAGCGCGATCCGGCCCTTCTCGCCAAGCTCGACGCCGTGGCCGGACGCGTCCTGAATCGCTGAGCGGGCCGGAGCGCCGGTGAATTCGGCGCGACCTGCCCTTCCCGGGACTCGCTCTTCCCTCTAGAAGGCGGGATCGTCCCCGAACCGGAACCGACCCGTGACCCAAGAGGCCCAGCGCGCCGCCCGCATCAGCCGCAAGACGGCGGAGACCGACGTGCAGGTCGCGCTCGACCTCGACGGAACGGGGCGAGCCCAGGTCTCGACGGGGGTCGGCTTCTTCGACCACATGCTCGAGCTGTTCGCGCGCCATGCGCTGTTCGACCTCGACGTAGCGGTCACGGGCGACCTCCATGTCGACCATCATCACACGGTGGAGGATACCGGCATCGCTCTCGGACAGGCCTTCGCCCAGGCGCTTTCCGACAAGCGCGGCATCGGCCGCTACGCCGATCTTCATCTGCCCATGGACGAGACCCTGACCCGGGTCGCCGTCGATATTTCAGGTCGGCCCTTCCTCGTCTTCCGGACGGAGTTCCGGGTCGAGAAGATCGGGCAGTTCGACACCGAACTCGTGCGCGAGTGGTTCCAGGCCTTCGCGATGAATGCCGGCATCACACTGCATGTCGAGACGCTGTACGGCGACAATGCCCACCATATCGCCGAGAGCTGCTTCAAAGGCTTGGCCCGCGCCTTGCGGCAGGCTGTAACGATCGATCCCCGCGAGGGTGGCCGCGTTCCCTCGACGAAGGGATCACTCTGATCCGCATTCCGGGTCGGAAGGGAGGATGCGAGACGTGATGCGCACCTATACGTTGCACCCCGCGCGGGGTGCCCTTGTCGGCGAGGCCCATGGCCTCGAGCGGGCGCACCTGGTGCCGGACGGCTTCTCCTGGCCGGCCTTCGCCTTCGGTCCGGTCTGGTTCTTCTTCCATCGCCTCTGGCTCGCCGGTCTCGGCGTGCTGGCGCTGCTCGCCCTCCTGGCGTTCGGCGGGCGGTTCCTTGGGCTCACCCCCATCGCCGCCTTCGTCATTACACTCCTGGTGTCGATCCTGATCGGCCTGGAGGCTTCGTCCCTTCGACGCTGGACCTATGCCCGGGCCGGACGTCCGGTGCGAGACGCGGTCACCGCCGCCAATGCCGAGGAGGCCGAGATGAAGGCCGCCGCGCGCTGGCTCGACGGTGCCCCCATTGCGCGGACGGGACCGGCCCCTCACGTCGGCGTCTCCGTGCCGCCGAGTGATCTCGCCATCGGCATGTTCCCCTTCAGCGAGGGTCGACGGTGAGCGTGGAGACCGTCGCGATCATCGATTACGGCTCGGGCAACCTGCATTCGGCAGCCAAGGCCTTCGAGCGGGCGGCCCGCGAGGCCGGCCTCGACGAGACCCGCATTGTCCTGACCAGCGAGGCCGACGCGGTCGCCGGCGCCGACCGGGTGGTGCTGCCCGGTGTCGGTGCCTACGCCGATTGCCGCCGCGGCCTCGATGCCGTGACCGGCATGGTCGAGGCCATGACCCACGCGGCGCACACCCGTGGGCGTCCCTTCCTGGGTATCTGCGTCGGCATGCAGCTCCTGGCGACCCGCGGGCTGGAGCACGCCATCACCGGCGGGCTCGGCTGGATTCCCGGCGACGTCGGACCGATCCAGCCGGCCGACCCCGGCCTCAAGGTTCCCCACATGGGCTGGAACACCCTCGAAATCGACCGGCCGCATGCGCTCCTGTCGGACATTCCGACGGGCGAGGGCGGTCTGCACGCCTACTTCGTGCACAGCTACGCGCTGTCGCCGGAGCGGACGGAGGATCGGGTCGCCCACAGCGACTACGGGGGCCCCGTCACCGCGATGGTGGCACGCGACAACGTCGCCGGCACCCAGTTCCACCCGGAGAAGAGCCAGCGCCTCGGTCTCGCTTTCCTCGCAAACTTTCTGCGCTGGCGCCCCTGAGGCGCGGACCCCACCTTTGACCCGTCCCACCCGAAAGCGAACCGACGCGTGATCCTGTTTCCGGCCATCGATCTCAAGGAAGGGCGTTGTGTCCGCCTCGTACAGGGCGACATGACGCAAGCCATCGTGTTCAGCGACGATCCGGCCGCCCAGGCCGCGGTCTTCGAGGAGCAGGGCTTTTCCTGGCTCCACGTGGTCGACCTCGACGGCGCCTTCGCGGGTGCGCCCATGAACGCCGGTGCCGTCGATGCGATCCTGGCGCGGACCAAACTGCCTGTGCAACTCGGTGGCGGCATCCGCGAAATGCGCACCCTGGAGGCCTGGATCGCCAAGGGCGTCAGCCGGGTCATCATCGGCACCGCCGCTGTGCGCGACCCCGCCTTCGTACGCGAAGCCGCGCGCCTCTACCCGGGCAAGATCGCCGTCGGCATCGATGCGAAGGACGGCCGCGTCGCCGTCGAGGGCTGGGCCACAACCTCGAGCATGACGGCGGAGGAACTCGGCCGCCGGTTCGAGGATGCCGGGGTCGCGGCGATCATCTACACGGACATCGCCCGGGACGGCATCCTGAAGGGCCTCAACATCGAGATGACCCTTGGCCTCGCCCGGGCGGTGACGATCCCGGTGATCGCCTCCGGCGGCCTCGCTTCGATCGAGGACGTCCACCGCATCCTGGAGCCCGATTGCGCGCTGCTGGCCGGCGCCATCACGGGACGCGCCCTGTATGACGGCCGGATCGATCCGCGCGAAGCCCTGGCCGCGATTCGGCGCGCCACCGGCGGGACCGACGCCGCCCCAGCGGCCTGACTCCTTTCAGAGGCCGCCCGTGCTCAAGACCCGCATCATCCCCTGCCTCGACGTCAAGGACGGTCGCGTCGTGAAAGGTGTCCAGTTCCTTGAACTGCGCGATGCCGGCGACCCCGTCGAGGCGGCCAAGGCGTACGACGCGGCGGGCGCCGACGAACTGTGCTTCCTCGACATCACGGCGAGCCACGAGGATCGAGGAACGCTCCTCGATGTCGTCAGTCGCACGGCCGAGGCCTGCTTCATGCCCCTCACCGTCGGCGGCGGCATCCGCACGGTGGCGGATATCCGGACCCTCCTACTGGCCGGGGCCGACAAGGTCTCGATCAACACGGCGGCCGTGAACGATCCCGACTTCGTCGCCCGCGGGGCGGAGAAGTTCGGCAGCCAGTGCATCGTCGTGGCGATCGACGCCAAGCGCACTTCCGGGCCCGACGAGCCTCCGGAATGGCAGATCTTCACCCATGGTGGGCGCAAGCCGACCGGGATCGACGCCATCGCCTTCGCCCGCACCGTCACCGCCCGCGGTGCCGGCGAATTGCTCGTGACCTCGATGGATCGTGACGGGATGCGCTCCGGCTACGATATCGGCCTGACGCGGGCCATCTCCGATGCCGTTTCCGTACCGGTCATCGCATCGGGCGGCGTCGGCGGCCTCGACGATCTGGTGGCGGGCGTGCGCGAAGGCGGCGCCAGCGCGGTGCTGGCGGCTTCGATCTTCCATTTCGGGCAGCACAGCGTGTCCGAAGCCAAGGCTCACATGGCCGCAGCCGGCCTTTCCATGCGCCTCGATCTCTGAGCCCGACTTCCGCACCCCTTGCGTCATGATCCATCGTGCCGCACGGTCGGGCGCACGGCACGATAGGCCCGGTTTCCCCGGGACCAGGATGGTATGACCCAGTTCACGCTCAGCGATCTTGAAGGGCTCGTCGCCGACCGCGCGGCGGCCTCGCCCGAGACCTCCTACACGGCAAAGCTCCTCTCCGGCGGCCCGGCCAAGGCCGCCAAGAAGCTCGGCGAGGAAGCGGTCGAGGCAGCAATTGCCGCCGTGCAGGGCGACCGCGCCGGCCTCGTCAGCGAGGCGGCGGACGTCCTGTATCACCTCTTGGTCGTCCTGCGGGGCGGCGAGGTTTCCCTGGACGAGGTGCTGGCGGAACTTGAGAGGCGTACGAGGCAGAGCGGGATCGCCGAGAAGGCCTCCCGGAGCCCTGCGTGAACGCCGAGCCGCCTTTCGCCGCGTCGCCCCTGTCCGTGACGTCCGTGCCGACGGCTCGGACCGAGCGGCCAGTCGCCAAGGGCCAGGACCCGGTGACCGGAGAGGGCTCCGAGCGGCTGTCGCCCTACCGCCTGTTCACCCGCGAAGAATGGGCGCAACTGCGTGCGGATACGCCCCTGACGCTCGCGGCGGAGGAGGTGGCGCGCCTGCAATCCCTCAACGATCCGATTTCGGTCGAGGAGGTGGAGGCGATCTACCTGCCGCTCTCGCGGCTGCTGTCGCTCTACGTCGCGGCGACCCAAGGACTGTTCAAGGCGACCCAGCGCTTCCTGCTCGCCGAGCACGAGACGAAGGTGCCCTACATCATCGGTCTCGCCGGCTCGGTCGCCGTGGGCAAATCGACCTCCGCCCGGGTGCTCGCCGCCCTGCTGGCGCGCTGGCCGAACACACCGAAGGTCGACCTCATCACCACCGATGGGTTCCTGCTGTCCAATGCCGAGCTGAAGCGCATGGGCGCGATGGAGCGGAAGGGCTTTCCCGAGAGCTACGACACCGCCGCGCTGCTGCGTTTCCTGACCGATATCAAGGCCGGCAAGAAGCGGGTCGCGGCTCCTCTCTACTCCCATCTCGTCTACGATGTGGTGGAGGGCGAGGAGCGCATCATCGAATCTCCCGATATCCTCATCGTCGAGGGCCTGAACGTCCTGCAGCCGGCACGCCTGCCGCGCGACGGCACCGCGATCCCGTTCGTCTCGGATTTCTTCGATTTCTCGATCTACCTCGACGGCCACGAGGACGACCTGCACCGCTGGTACGTCAATCGCTTCCTGCGCCTGCGCCAGACTGCCTTCCGCGATCCCCTGTCCTACTTCCGCAAATATGCCGAGGTGACGGAGGCCGAGGCGATCGAAATCGCCGATACGCTGTGGACGACGATCAACCTGCCGAACCTGCGCGACAACATCCTGCCGACCCGGCAGCGGGCCGGCCTGATCCTCGCCAAGGGGGCCAGCCACCGCATCGAGTCGGTGGCCCTACGCCGCCTCTGAGATCGCCGGCCGTCCGGCACCTAACCCAGCGGATAGGCCGCTTCGACCACGTAGGGACCGCCGCCCTTCGATTCCCGGGCCGAGAACAGCGCGACGCGGTCCGCTGTGAACGTCAGCGGTGTGAACAGGCCGCGCTCGCCGAGATAGCCGGCGACGTCCTCGGCACCGGCCTCGCGGCGCAGGCGGGCGAGGGTGACGTGCGGCGTGAACTTGCGGCGCTCCGGCTCCGCTCCGGCCTCGCGGGCCAGCCGTTCCTGTTCGGCCTGCAGGTCGAGGAGCTCCGGGTTCGGTGCCACCGTGGCGAGGATCGCTCGCGGCCTGTCGCCGCCGAAGCTCGCCAAGCCGTCGAGGGTCACCGCGATGGGAGAGCGGACCCGGGCGTCGATCAGGCGCTCGTGCAGCGCCTCCGCGACCTCGACCTCCACGTCTCCGAGGAAGCGAAGGGTGATGTGATAGTCCGACGGCTCGATCCAGCGGCTCCCGCGCAGGGCCCCACGCTTCAAGGCCAGCGCCTCGGCGATGGTGGAGGGGATCTCCAGGCCGGTGAACAGGCGCGGCACGGGCTCAGCGGGCCTGCGGCTTGAGGCGGTCGAGAAAGGTTTCCACGGTCGGAAGCATGCCGGCCACGATCGTCTCCACGCCCTTCGCATTGGGGTGCAGCCCGTCATCGAGATGGGCCTGGCGGTCGCCGACGATGCCCTCGAGGAAGAAGGGGTAGAGGACGAGGTCGTAGCGCTTGGCGAGGTCCGGATAGATCGCGTCGAAGCGGTCAACGTAGTCCGGGCCGAGGTTGGGCGATGCTTTCATACCCGCCAGAAGGACGGGGATACCCCGCGCTTTCAGCCGGGCGATCATCGCGTCGAGGGCCTTGCGAGTCACGGCCGGGTCGGTACCCCGCAGCATGTCGTTGGCGCCGAGTTCGAGGATGACGCCGTCCGTTCCGTCCGGAACCGACCAGTCGAGACGATCGAGTCCGCCCGTCGTGGTGTCGCCGGAGACGCCTGCATTCGCCACCGCGACCACACGCCCCCGCGCCTTCAGGGCGCGTTCGAGCACCACCGGGAAAGCCGCGCTCGCAGGGAGACGGTAACCGGCCGTCAGGCTATCGCCGAAGGCCACGAGGTTGACGGGAGCCACGTCCGGCGCAGCGCGAAGGGGGAGCGGGGCGAGGCCGAGTGCGGCAAAGAGCGTCATCAGCGCAGCGAGCCCGAAACCGGCATGGCGCGCCGCGCGCGGGCGGACCATATCGGCGAGGCGTGAGACTCCACACAGACCCATTCGTTCACAGCTCCGACCCTGCACCTACGCTGACACCAACTGCTCACAGATCGGTCGCCCGTTGAAGTCCGACAACCCCACCGCGCCGACGGCGCAGACCATCGCCCTCTCCGATATCGACCTGAGCCTCGGCCGCGGTGCCGCCCGCGTGCATGTCCTGCGCGGCATTTCCCTCGACGTGGCGGCGGGCGAGGCGGTCGGTCTTGTCGGCCCGTCGGGCTCCGGCAAGTCGACCCTGCTGATGGTGATGGCTGGTCTCGAGCGCCCCGATGCGGGCCGCATCGTGGTGGAGGGCACCGATCTTGGACGTCTTGACGAGGATGCCCTGGCGCGCTTCCGCGGACGCCGCATCGGCATCGTGTTCCAGGCCTTTCATCTGGTTCCGACGATGACCGCCCTGGAGAACGTGGCGCTGCCCCTCGAACTCGCAGACCAGCCCGACGCGCACCGCCGGGCCCAGGCCGAACTGGAAGCGGTCGGCCTCGGTCATCGTCTGCACCACTATCCGGCCCAGCTCTCGGGGGGCGAGCAGCAACGCGTCGCCATCGCACGGGCCATCGCGCCCGACCCGGCGATCCTCGTGGCCGACGAGCCCACCGGCAACCTCGACGAGGCCACCGGACGTCAGATCGTCGACCTGCTCTTCGCGCTCAAGCGCGACCGCGGCGCGACGCTCGTGCTGGTGACCCACGATCCCGGTCTCGCACGCCTCTGCGACCGCACCGTTCGCCTCCGCTCCGGTCGGGTGGAAGCGCCGGCTCCGGCCCAGGCCTGATCCGATGCATGGCACCTTGCCCAAGCCGAGCGGACCGTCATCCCGTCTGCGCGTCCCGCTCACCCTGCGCCTCGCCCTCCGCGAATTGCGCGGCGGGCTCGCAGGCTTCACCGTCTTCCTCGCCTGCATTGCCCTCGGCGTCGCGGCCATCGCCGGCGTCGCCTCCATCTCGCGATCGCTCACCGAGGGCCTCGGCCGGGAGGGCGCGCGCATCCTGGGCGGCGATCTCACCTACAGCCTGATCAACCGGGAGGCGACGCCCCAGGAGCGTGCCGCCCTCGACGCGCAGGGGCGCGTGTCCGTGGTGACGACCCTGCGGGCCATGGCCGTGGCCGGCGAGACCGGTGCGGCTCTCGTCGAACTGAAGGCCGTGGGCACCGACTACCCCACCACCGGCGACCTCATCACCGACCCTGCCGAGCCCCTCGCCGACCTCCTGGCGGAGCGCGATGGTGCCGCGGGCGCGGTGGTGGACCCGGCCTTGCTGACCCGCCTCGACCTGAAGGTCGGCGACCGCATCACGATCGCGGGAAAGCCCTTCGTTCTTCGTGCCACGCTCGTATCGGAGCCCGACCGCATCGCCAACGGCATCGGCTTCGGGCCGCGGGTTTTGATCACTCACGAGGCCTTGGCCGCGACGGGTCTGATCCGGCCCGGCAGCCTGAACCGGTGGAGCTACCGCCTGCGGATTCCCGGCGCTTCCGACACCGACCTCGAGACGCGCGCCGCCGCCATCGCCAAGGCCGCGCCGGACGCGGGTTGGGAGATGCGGGCGCGCACCAATGCCGACCCGCGCTTTGCCAAGAGCATCGAGCGCTTCACGCAGTTCCTGACGCTCGTCGGGCTGACTGCACTGATCGTCGGGGGCGTCGGGGTGGCCAATGCCGTTGCGGCCTTCGTCGAGCGCAAGCGCGGCTCCATCGCCACCCTGAAGAGCGTCGGTGCGCCGGGCGGCCAGATCGTGGTCCTCTACCTGACGCAGGTGCTGCTGATCGCGGGACTCGGCATCGCGATCGGCCTCGTGGTGGGGGCGCTCCTGCCCTTCGGCCTCGACGCCCTGTTCCACGACGCCCTGCCGCTGCCCCTGAATCCGACCGTCGCGCCCGGGGAGCTCGCCCTCGCGGCCGCCTACGGCTTCCTGACCGCGCTCGCCTTCGCGATCTCACCCCTGGGTCGCGCCCACGATATTCCCGTCTCGGGCCTGTTCCGCGACGTGGTCGATCCGGGCTCCGCCCGCACTCGCCCGCGCTATCGCCTGATCCTGGCCGCTGCCCTGGCGGGCCTTGTCGGACTGGCGCTCATCACCGCCTTCGACCGGCGTCTGGCGCTCATCTTCATCGTCGCCGCCGGTCTCGCCTTCGGGCTGCTGCGCCTCGTCGCCCTCGGGCTGATGGCGCTGGCCCGTCGCCTGCCGCGTCCGCGCATGGCGGCACCCCGGATGGCCCTGGCGAATCTGCATCGGCCGGGAGCGCTCACCCCCGCCATCGTGCTCTCCCTCGGCCTCGGCGTGACCCTCCTGGTCACCCTGAGTCTGATCGATGCCAATGTCCGGCGGACGCTCACGAATTCCCTGCCGGCGAAGGCGCCGAACCTCTTCTTCCTCGACATTCCCTCCAGCGACGCCGACACCTTCCACGCCTTCCTCGGCGGTCTGTCCCCGGGGGCGAAGATCGAGCGCGTCCCGATGATGCGCGGGCGCATCACCGCCCTGAACGGCGTTCCGGCCGGCGAGATCAGAGCGCCCGAGGATGCCGCCTGGGTGCTCGACGGCGACCGCGGCATCACCTACGCCGACGACCTGCCGGAGGGATCTTCGCTGGTCGCGGGGTCGTGGTGGAACGCCGAGGAGGCCCGCACGCCGCTGGTCTCCTTCGATGCGGAACTCGCGGGAAAGCTGAACCTGTCCGTCGGCGGCACCGTGACGGTGAATGTCCTGGGGCGGAGCCTGACGGCCAGGATCGCCAACCTGCGCAAGGTCGAGTGGCGGTCGCTCGGAATCAACTTCGTGATGGTGTTCTCGCCCGGGACCTTCCGGGGCGCGCCGCACTCCGATCTTGCGACCCTCACCCTGCCGAACGGACCCAACGCCAAAGCCGAGGCGACAATTCTGCGAGACGTGGCAAAGGCTTATCCCTCCGTCACCAGCGTCCGGGTGAAAGAGGCCCTGGAGGCGGTGAGCGACATCGTGGCCAAGCTGGTCCTGGCCATCCGCGGCGCCAGCGGCATCGCCGTGGTGGCGAGCCTGTTCGTCCTGGCCGGCGCGCTCGCCGCCGGCCACCGCGCCCGGCTCTACGATGCCGTGGTGCTCAAGACCCTGGGCGCCACGCGGGGTCGGCTGCTCGCCGCCTATACCCTCGAATACGGGGCCCTCGGCATCGCCACGGCGATCTTCGGGCTCGCCGCCGGCACCCTCGCGGGCTGGGTCATCGTCACCCGGGTGATGAAGCTCGACTTCACCCTCGACCTGTCCGGCGCGATCCTGGCCGCGACCCTGGCGGTCGCCTTCGCGATTCTCCTCGGTCTCGCAGGGACTTGGCGCATCCTCGGCCAGAAACCGGCGCCCTACCTGCGCCAGTTCTGAGCGCCGGCGTCACGGCACTTCGATGCCGGCGGTGCCGCCTGCGGCATAGCGTGCGCCGGCGACCGCACCGGGTCTGAACAGGCCGTCGAGTTCGGCGATCTCGGCCGGCGTCAGCGCGAGGTCCACCGCCGCGGCGTTCTCGGCGAGGCGGGCGACCCGCCGAGTACCCGGGATCGGGACCACCCCCGGGCTTCGGTCGACGAGCCAGGCGAGGGCGACCTGGCCCGGACTGGCGCCCCGGCGCGCCGCGAAGGCCGCGAGCCCGTCGAGCAGGCGTCGGTTCCGGGCCAGGGCGTCGGCCTGGAAGCGCGGATTGCCCCGGCGGAAATCGTCCGCCGCGAGCCCGGCTGGATCGAAGTTTCCGGTGAGAAACCCGCGTCCGAGCGGTGCGTATGCCACGAAGGTGACGTCGAGGTCGCGGCAGGTCTGCAGCATTCCCTCCTCGGGCGCGCGGCTCCACAGGGAGTATTCACTCTGGACCGCCGCGATCGGGTGAATCGCATGGGCGGCGCGCAGGGTTTCCGGCGAGACTTCGGACAGGCCGAGTCCGCGCACCTTGCCCTGCTCGACCAGGCGCGCCATCGCGCCGATCATCTCGGCCAGCGGGGTCTCGGGATTGCGGCGGTGGCAATAGTAGAGATCGATGGTCTCGACGCCGAGACGGGCCAGCGAGGCGTCGCAGGCCGCCGTGAGATAGGCGGGCGTGTTGTCGATCCGCCGCTTGGCGCTGTCGGCCGGGCTGTTGGACGGGCGGACGATGCCGAACTTGGTGGCGACCACGACCCGGTCGCGGCGGCCCTTTAGGAAGCGGCCGAGCAGGGTCTCGTTGTGGCCGAGGCCGTAGGTGTCGGCGGTGTCGAGGAAATCGTAGCCGAGGTCGAGGGCCGCCGCGAGGGCGTCGCGGGACTCCGTCTCGTCGGAGGGGCCGTAGAATTCCGACATGCCCATGCAGCCGAGGCCGGGGGCGGACACGGTGAGGCCGGTCTGGCCGAGGCGATGCTGTCGCATGGAGGCTCCTGGGTTCGTGGTTCGCCGCATCGATGTGGCACGCGGCGCGAAGGCCGATAAGATCAACGCTCCGGGACGAACCGTTGAGCGACCTTCATCAATGCAGCGTGCCGATCTCGCCGACCTCGCGGTGTTCGCGGCCATCGCCCGGCATGGCAGCTTCCGGCGGGCCGCCCTCGATCTCGGCGTCTCCACCTCCGCGCTGAGCCACGCCCTGCGAGGCCTGGAGACCCGGATGGGGGTGCGGCTGCTCCATCGCACCACCCGGAGCGTCGCGCCCACCGAGGCGGGGGCCGCCCTGCTGGCCCGGGTCGGCCCGGCCCTGGCCGAGATCGCCGAGGCGGTCGGCGCGGCGGGGGTCTTCCGGGAGACGCTGGGCGGCGTCCTGCGCCTCAACGCGCCGCGCTCGGCCTGCCGCTTCGTCCTGATGCCGCTGGTGGCGCGCTACCTCGCCCGGCATCCGGGGGTGTGCGTCGAGGTCGTGGCGGACGACGCCCTCGGCGACATGGTGGCGGGGGGCTTCGATGCCGGAATCCGCTACGGGGAGCATCTCGCCGGCGACATGATCGCGGTGCCGCTCGGCGGGCCGGCCCGCTTCGCCCTGGTGGGCGCGCCCGCCTACCTCGCCGGGCGGCCGGAGCCCCGGCACCCGGCCGATCTCGCCGGCCACCTGTGCATCCGGCAGCGCTTTCCCGGCGGTGCGATCTATCGCTGGGAACTGGAGAAGGACGGGCGGGAGGTGGTGGTCTCCGTCGACGGTCCGCTCATCGTCAACGATCAGGCCCTGATCGTGGAGGCGGCCCTCGCGGGTCTCGGTCTCGGTCTGGTGTTCGAGGACGGCGTCGGCGCGCACCTCGAATCCAGGCGGCTGGTGCGTCTGATGCCCGACTGGTGCCCGGCCTTCCCCGGCCTGTTCCTGTACTATGCCGGCCGGCGCCAGATCCCGCCCCCGCTGCAGGCCTTCATCGACCTCCTGCGGCGGCCGGAGGCCGGGCTCACGGCCAGACCTTGATGGCCAGGGTGCGCCGCAGGAGATCCCGGTCGGAGGTGATGGTGCAGCCCTCGGTGCGCAGCGTCACGTAGGTGAGGAAGGCGGTGTCGCCGGTATCGTCGAAGTTGCGCCCCCGCGCGTCGGGATCGAGGAGCGACGGGTAGGCGATCAGCCCGCCGGGCGCCTGACAGGGATCGTCGTACAGGGTGGCGCCGGCCAGGAGCAGGCGCGGCGTGTCCCAGGCCAGGAGGTCGCGGGAGGTGGTCCAGTAGAAGCCGGATTGCGGGAAGCCCGCTTGGGCCTTGGCCATGAAGACCGCGATCCAGGCGCCGCTGCCCCGGTGGCGCACCACGGCCCCGACCGGGGTCGGGAACGGCGCCACCGGCGCGCAGGTCGCCGGAGCCCTGGCGGGTCTGGTGTAAGGGTCCGGGAACGCCGCCGTGTAGCCGGTGCCGGTCCAGGCGCGCCAACTCGTCGGATCGGCCGGATCGCGGGTGCGGAACAGGCAGACGCCGGCCGACTGGTCGCTCCCCGGCAGCGTCCAGCCGGTGGTGGAGGCCAGGAAGTAGCGCCAGGTCCCATCCGAAACGATGTTCGACGGATTGAAGAAGCCCCGGTGGCTGCCCTGCCCGACCTCCTGGCGGAAGGGCGCGCCGGCCACCACCACCGGCGGGGCCGCGCGGGTAAAGCTGCGGCCGCCGTCGCGCGAGGCGGCCGCCACCACGCTGTTGTACCAGCACGCCATGTAGTCCTTCGCCCGGCAGCGGCCCGGATGCTCGTTGGCCCGGTACTCGTGATGGACCAGGGCCGCGACGGCGCGGCCGTCCTCCGTCCAGGTGGCGGTGATCCACGAGGCGTCGTCGTAGGCGGCCGGATCGGCCTGGCCGCCGGATTCGAGCACCACCGCGCAATCGAGCGTCAGGGCGTCGAGGCGCGGGCCGCGAAAGGCGCGGTTGCGGTAATGCATGCCGAACAGGGCGACGGCGCCGGAAGCGTCGCGGAAGGCCCGGGCCGAGGCGTCGGGCACGTCGACCCCGTCGCAGGCGTCGCGCCCGGCCTTGAACATCACCACCGGGGGCCCGACCAGGGTCAGGGCGGAGAGCGGCGGCTCGGGCGCCGCCCGGGCCGGGCCGCCGAGGCAGAGGAGGCCGAGCAGGAGCCGGGCCGTGAAGGGGAGGGGGCGCGTCATCGGGAGTGCCTGGACATCGGCCGCAGATTGCGTTTTGAACCGTTACAGTTGGATTGTGCGCAGGCGTTCGGGTCCGGCCCTGTCCACATGTCCCCGTCGACCGTCCGCGAAGGCCTTTCATGCTCCTCCTCATCCTCGGGCTCGTGCTCTTCCTCGGCACGCATGCCTTCTCCATGGCGCGGGCGCGGCGGGCGCGGGTGATCGATCAGGTCGGCGAGGGCCGCTACAAGCTCGCCTACACCCTGACCTCCCTCCTCGGGCTCGTGCTGATCGCCTACGGCTTCCACCTCTATCGCCAGTCCGGCTACATCGCCGTCTGGGACCCGCCGGTCTGGACCCGCCACCTCGCCCTGCTCCTGACCGCCCTGGCCTTCGTGGCCCTGGCCTCCGCCTACCTGCCGGGGCACATCCGCGCCCGGGCCAAGCACCCGATGCTGCTGGCGGTGAAGATCTGGGCCACCGCGCACCTGCTGGCCAACGGCGACCTCGGCTCGATCCTGCTGTTCGGCAGCTTCCTGGCCTGGGCGGTGATGGCCCGGATCAGCGCCAAGCGGCGGGCGCTCGCCCCCGGTGCCGTGGCCGCGCAGCATGGCGGCCCCGCCGCCGCCCCGGCCGGCTGGCGCAACGATGCCCTGGCCGTCGTCATCGGCCTCGGCGTCTGGTTCGTGTTCGCGCGCTACCTGCATCCGCTGCTGATCGGCGTGGCCGCCTGGCCGGGTCAGGCCTGAGGGGACTCCGACCCGGACGCGTCGGGTCCGAGCGGGTCGCGCCCGGTACCAAGCGGGTCGCGCCGCGTGGAAGCCGGTCGCCAACGGCCCGCGCCTGTGATAGGCGCAGGCCTTCCTCTTCATGCAGCGGCCGCTCGGTTTCCGATCGGCGTGAGACGACATGGCCGAAAACAACGAGTTCATCCGCGAGGTCAACGAGGACTATCGCCGCGATCAGGTGGCCGAGATCTGGCGCCGCTACAGCGGCGTGATCATCGCCCTGGCGATCCTCGTGGTGGCGGCGATCGGCGGCTGGCGCTACTGGCAGCACGACCAGCGCGTCCGCGCCGAGGCCGCCTCGGAGCGCTTCGAGGTCGCCAACCGCCTGGCCCGCGAGGGCAAGTCGGCGGAAGCCGACAAGGCCTTCGAGGCGATCGAGGCCGATGCGCCCGCCGGCTACGCCCTCCTGGCGCGCTTCCGCTCCGCCACCGAGGCCGCCAAGCGCGACCCGAAGGCGGGTGCGGCCGAGTACGACGCGCTCGCCAACGACACCAAGGTGAGCACGGGCCTGCGCGACCTCGCCCGCCTGCGCTCGGCCCTGCTGCGCCTCGACGGCGCCGAGCCCGACCCCGCCCTGGCGACGCTCCAGGGTCTCGCCGCCCCGAACGGCCCCTTCCGGCACACCGCCCGGGAGATGCTCGGCCTCGCGGCCCTGAAGCGCGGCGACTACGAGGGGGCCGGCCGCTGGTTCGACCAGCTCGCCGCCGACCCGCAGACGCCGCAGAACCTGCGCCAGCGCATCGAGGTCTACGCGGCCCTGGTGGCCGGCGGACCCGTCACCGTGACCGCCGCGGCCCCCGCCGCGCCGGCCGCTCCCCCACCCGTCACGCGCTGAGCCCTCGACCCGCTTCTCCCGGACGCCTGATCGAAACGAGAACACCATGGATATGCCGACCGTCGCGATCGTCGGACGGCCGAACGTCGGCAAGTCGACCCTGTTCAACCGCCTCGTGGGCAAGAAGCTTGCCCTGGTGGACGACCGCCCCGGCGTGACCCGCGACCGGCGCGAGGGCGACGTCAATTTCGGTGGCCTCGTCTTCCGCATCATCGACACCGCCGGCCTCGAGGAGGCCGATCCAGGCTCCCTGCTGGGCCGCATGCGTGCCCAGACCGAGGCCGCGATCCTCGAGGCCGACGTGGTGCTGTTCGTGATCGACGCCCGCGCGGGCGTGCTCCCGGCCGACCAGCCCTTCGCCGAGATGGTGCGGCGCGCCGGCTGCCCGGTGATCCTCATCGCCAACAAGGCGGAGGGGGGTGCCGGCATGTCGGGCGCCTACGAGGCGTTCTCGCTGGGCCTCGGCGACCCGATCCCGTTCTCGGCCGAGCACGGCGAGGGCATCGGGGAACTGCACGACGCCCTGATCGAGTCGCTGCCGAAGCCCGACGACGCGGACGAGGAGTACGACGACGACCCGTCGAACCGCTCCCTCAAGGTCGCCATCGTCGGCCGCCCCAATGCCGGCAAGTCCACGCTGATCAACCGGATGCTCGGCGAGGAGCGCCTGCTCGTCGGCCCCGAGGCCGGCATCACCCGCGATTCGATCTCCCTCGACTGGGAATGGCGCGGCCGCCGGATCAAGCTCCACGACACCGCCGGCATGCGCCGCAAGGCCCGCATCGACGACAAGCTCGAGAAGCTCGCGGTCTCGGACGGCCTGCGCGCCGTGCGCTTCGCCGAGGTGGTGGTGGTGCTCCTCGACGCCACGATTCCGTTCGAGAAGCAGGACCTGACCATCGTCGACCTGATCGAGAGCGAGGGCCGCGCCCTCGTGATCGGCCTCAACAAGTGGGACCTCGTGGCCGACCAGAACGGTCTCCTGAAGAAGCTGCGCGAGGATTGCACCCGCCTGCTGCCCCAGGTCCGCGGCGTCTCGGTGGTGCCGCTCTCGGGCCTCGCCGGCGAGGGCATCGACAAGCTGATGCAGGCGGTGACGCAGGCCGAGGAGGTCTGGAGCACCCGCGTCTCCACCTCGCGGATCAACGATTGGCTCAGCGCCGCCACCCAGCGCAACCCGCCGCCGGCGGTGTCGGGCCGCCGGATCAAGATCCGCTACGCGACCCAGGTGAAGGCGCGGCCGCCGCACTTCGCCCTGTTCGGCAACCAGCTCGACGGCCTGCCGAAATCCTACACCCGCTACCTCGTCAACGCCCTGCGCGAGGCATTCGAGCTGCCCGGAACGCCGATCCGCCTGTCGCTGCGGACCTCGAAGAACCCCTTCGACCGGGAGAACAAGGGCTGAGGCGGGGCGCTCAGGCCGCCCCGCAGGTGGTCTCCGCCAGCCAGTCCACCACCGCATCGAGCGCCTGCCGGTTCGAGGTGTCGCCGTTGCGTGTCTCTTCGAAGGTCGCGATCTGACGCTCCGCGCTGGTGCCGTGCTCCAGGATGCGGCGGGCCTGCGCCACCTCCGCTTCGCAGCCGAGGGCGGCGGCGTCCTCGGCGACCAGCGCCAGCAGGGCGTCGAGGGCCTGGGCGAAGGGCAGGGCCTCCTCGCGCGCCTCGTCGATCAGCTCGGCCTCGGTGCCGCTGCGCTGGGCCCGCCACAGGTTCTCCTGGGCGAGCGCCCGAGAGACGCCGTCGAGGCCGGCATTGAGGTCCGGTCGCCGCACCACGAGGCGGACGAGGCAGCGGTAGAGCGCCGCGATGGTGAGGGCGTCCTCCAGGCGGGTGCAGGAATCGGCGATCCGCAATTCGAGCGTCGGGAACTTGATGGAGGGGCGCAGGGACCACCACAGGAAGCTCGCATCCTGGATCGAGCCGGCCTGGGTCATGATGCGGACGTAGCGTTCGTAGGCGGCCGTGTCGGCGAAGAGATCGGGCAGGCCGGTGCGCGGCAGCTCGCCGAAGGCGCTGAGGCGATAGGCGCTGAGGCCCGTGGGCTTGCCCTGCCAGAACGGCGAGGAGGCCGAGAGGGCCAGCAGCAGCGGCTGGTAGGGCAGGAGCCGGTTCATCAGGTCGATGCGGGCCTCCGGGTCGGGCACCTCCACGTGGACATGCATGCCGCAGATCAGGCTGCGCCGACCGGCGAGGCCGACGTCGCGCAGGATGCCGCGATAGCGGTCGCCCTTGGTGGGGAGCTGGCGCGCCCAGTCCGCCACCGGATGGGTGCCGGCCGCGAAGACCAGCAGGCCGTGCTCGCGACCGAGCTTGCCGAGAGCCGAGCGCTGGCGGGCGAGCCCGTCGCGCGCCTGGGCGAAGTCGGTGGAGGGCGGCGTGCAGACCTCGACCTGGCACTGAAGCAGCTCGCGCCCGATCTCCGGCAGTTCCTCGCCGGCCTGGACGTGGAAGGGCTTCACCGAGCGGCGCGGCGTGCCGCGCGTCTCGGCATCGGCCAGGAAGTATTCCTCCTCGATGCCGAAGCGGTAGGGGGCTGAGGTCATCGGGAGCCTTGTGGAATGGTCGCTCCCCTCAACCCCTCAGGCGCCGGTTTGTGCCCGCGCGGGGCCCCCGACGAGCCAGGCCGGGTCGAACCAGCGGTCGGCCTCGCCGTCATAGGGCAGGCGGGTGATGTCCCAGTGCTGGATGTACCGGGCATAGACGTCCCAGACCGCGATGCCGCCGCCGACATAGACGCGCCGCCCGGGATAGCGCGCCAGCACTTCCTCCGGGTCCTCGTGGCTGCGGATGACGTCGATGGTCCGGTCCTTGAACGCGAAGTCCGGCACCGACGCGATGGTCTTCGGGCCGGCGATCAGGACGTGGCCCATGGTGACGGCGAAGAACCGCGTCACGTCCTCGACGAAGAGCGGATCGGTGTTGCCCTCCCAGGGCAGGTGCCCGTTCAGGCCGAGCTGTCCGCGAAGGCCGATGGCGCAGATGCAGCGAACGTCGATCATGGGGGTCTCGAGGAACGGGGGAGGAGGGACGGCGTCCGGCGTCAGTCCGCCATCTGCGGCGTCAGGATCCGGTCGCTCGGGAAGTCGTAGATCTTGCCGGATTCGTCGAAGGCGGGGCTCGCGAGGCGCACGAAGTGCGGGGCGAGGTCCTCCGGGGTCTTCAGGGTCGTCTCGTCCTCGCCCGGCATCGCGGCCTTGCGCATCGCGGTCCGCAGGGGGCCGGGATTGAGCAGCATGGCCCGCACCGGCGTCGTCGCCGTCTCGGCCGCGTAGGTGCGGACCAGGGCGTCGAGGGCCGCCTTGGAGACCGAGTAGGGTCCCCAATAGGCCCGGCACTTCTGCGCGGCGCCGGAGGTGACGAAGATGGCCCGGCCCGCATCCGAGGCCCGCAGCAGCGGATCGAACGAGCGGATCAGGCGGTAATTCGCCGTGACGTTGATCTCCATCACCTGCGCCCAGGTCTTCGGCGTCACGTGCCCGATCGGCGTCAGGTTGCCGAGGATGCCGGCATTGCCCACCAGGATGTCGAGGCGCTTCCAGCGCTCGTGGATGCCCGCCCCCAGGCGGTCGATGGCGTCGTAGTCCGTGAGGTCGAGGGGCACCAGGGTGGCGCTGCCGCCGAGGCCCCGGATGGCGTCGTCGAGCTCTTCCAGCCCCCCTTGCGTCCGGGCGACGGCGACGATGTGGGCGCCGGCCTGCGCCAGGGCGAGGGCGGCGGCGCGGCCGATGCCGCGCGAGGCGCCGGTGACGACGGCGAGGCGGCCGGCCAGCGGCTGGTTCAGGTGGCTCATCGGGCGCTCAATCGGCTTCGGCGAGCATGGCGAGGCGGCGCGGCCCCGCGATGGCGAGGTCGGTCAGGCCGGTCGGGTAGTCGCCGGTGAAGCAATGATCGGTGTATTGCGGGCAGGCCTCGTCGCGGCGCTCCTCGCCCATGGCCTTGTAGAGGCCGTCGATGGACAGGAAGGCCAGAGAATCGGCGCCGATGTAGCGGCGCATGCCCTCGAGGTCGTGGGTGGCGGCCAGGAGCTTCTCCCGCTCCGGCGTGTCGATGCCGTAGAAGTCCGGATAGGTGATCGGCGGCGAGGCGATCCGGAAATGCACCTCGCGGGCGCCGGCCTCGCGCATCATGCGCACGATCTTCACCGAGGTGGTGCCGCGCACGAGGCTGTCGTCGACCAGCACGATGCGCTTGCCCTCCACCACGGCGCGGTTGGCCGAGTGCTTCATGCGCACGCCGAGCTCGCGCACCGACTGGGTCGGCTGGATGAAGGTGCGCCCGACATAGTGGTTGCGGATGATGCCCATCTCGAAGGGCAGGCCGGTCTCCTGGGCGAAGCCGAGGGCCGCCGGCACGCCGGAATCCGGCACCGGGATCACCACGTCCGCCGCGGTCGCCGATTCCCGGGCGAGCTCGTGGCCGATGTTCTTGCGCACGGCGTAGACGCTCTTGCCGTTCACCACCGAATCCGGCCGGGCGAAGTAGATGTACTCGAAGATGCACGGCCGCATCGGCCGGGCCGGGGCGAAGCGGATCGACTCGATGCCCTCTTCCGAGATCACCACGATCTCGCCGTTCTCGACGTCGCGGATGAACTTGGCGCCGATGATGTCCAGCGCGCAGGTCTCGGAGGCCAGGATGTAGCGCCCGTCGAGCTCGCCCAGCACCAGGGGGCGGATGCCCATCGGGTCGCGGGCGCCGATGAGCTTCTTGTTGGTGAGCGCCACGATGGCGTAGGCGCCCTCGATCTGGCGCAGGGCCTCGGTGAAGCGCTCGACGATGCGCGGCGCCCGGGAGCGGGCGGCCAGGTGCAGGATCACCTCGGTGTCGGAAGTCGACTGGGTGATGGCGCCGTCGCGCACGAGGTCGCGCCGGATCGAGAGGGCGTTGGTCAGGTTGCCGTTATGGGCGACGGCGAGGCCGCCGCTGGCGAGTTCGGCGAAGAGCGGCTGCACGTTGCGCAGGATGGTGCCGCCGGTGGTCGAGTAGCGCACGTGGCCGATGGCGGCCGGGCCCTCGAGATGCTCGATGGTCGAGCGGTCGGAGAACGAATCCCCGACGAGGCCGGGCCGGCGCTCGGAATGGAAGACCGCCCCGTCGAAGGAGACGATGCCGGCCGCTTCCTGGCCGCGGTGCTGCAGGGCGTGCAGGCCGAGGGCGACGATGGCGGAGGCATCCGGATGGCCGAAGATGCCGAAGACGCCGCATTCCTCGCGCAGCGTGTCGCCGTCGCGGTCGAGACCGTCCACGACCTCGACGGGGGGGCGGACGCTCGACTTGGCTACAGACATGATGATGTCGTTCCCAGCTTGGCCCCGTGCGAATCCCGCCCGGGCACCGTCAAGAAGCCGTCATGTAATCGGCCTTCGCGCCGCGACCAAGCGCGCGGCGACGCAGGTCAGCGTCGCGGGGCGGGCGTGGCTGGCGCCTCGGTGCGGCGCTGGGCCGGGACCTCGCCCTCCGGCGGCTCGACGGGGTCGGCCGGGGTCTCGGTCTTCGGCTTCTTGAACTGCTTCAGCAGCCCCTCCGGATTCTCCGGCAGCTGGGCCACCAGGGCCTCGCCGGACTTCTCCAGCATCGGGCGGCTGCGGGCCTCCGAGGCCCAGGGCGGCATCTTGCCCTGCACGAGCCAGGCCAGGAACACCCAGCCGATCACGCAGATCAGGAAGCCGCGGCCCGCCCCGAACAGGAAGCCCAGCGACCGGTCGATCGCGCCGATGCGCGAGTCGAGGATCATGTCCGACACCTTCACGGTGATGATGGACACCACGATCAGGGTCACGAGGAAGATCGCCGCGATCGAGGCCACCAGGGCGACGGTGGCGTTGGTCACGTGCTGGCTGACGGTGGGCAGCAGGAGCGGGTGGAATTTCCAGGCGATGGCGGCGGCGGCCACCCAGGCGATGATGGCGAGCACCTCGCGGGTCGCGCCGCGCACGGCCGCCAGGAGCGCCGAGACCACGACGATACCCAGCACCACGAGATCGAGAACGGAGAACGGCATCTCTGACGATTGTCACTTCATGGGGCGGAGCGGCGACGATGACCGGATCGTGCGGCTTCCCCCGGCCGCGGCTCTGTATATCGTGCGGAAACTCGGCCGTCACCCTGGCGTGGCGGCCCAATCCCGCCCCGGTCCCCACTGTGTCCTCGGCGGTGCGAGGCTGGCATGGACGCATCGTCGGACGGTTCCGGACGGCAATACCTCGTGCCCATCGCCGGGTTGTTCAGCGGTGTGCTGATCGTCTCGCTGATCCTGGCGGGCAAGATCGTCTCGGTCGCCGGCCTCACCTTCAGCGCGGCGGTGATCGTCTTCCCGCTCTCCTACCTGTTCGGCGACATCCTCACCGAGGTCTACGGCTATGCCAGCGCCCGGCGGGTCGTCTGGGCGGGGTTCGCGGCGCAGCTCGTCTGGATCGCCAGCTACACCGTCGCGGGGGCCCTGCCGCCGGCGCCGTTCTGGCCGCACCAGGCCGCCTTCGAGGCCGTGCTCGGCGCGACCCCGCGCCTGGCGCTCGCCGGGATGGCCGCCTACCTCGTCGGCGAGTTCGCCAACGCCTACGTGCTCGCCAAGCTGAAGGTGCGCCTCGCCGGCCGCAACCTCGCGGCGCGCCTCGTCGCCTCGACCGTGCTCGGACAGGCGATCGACACCGCTCTGTTCGTCACCATCGCCTTCGCGGGCACCTTCGCGACGGCGGATCTCGTCCGGATCGGGCTCAGCGCCTGGGTGCTGAAGGTGCTCTGGGAGATCCTCGCCCTGCCGCTGAGCCTGCCGCTGATCCGCTGGCTCAAAAGCCGGGAGGGCGAGGACGCGGACGACCGGAACACCGATTTCAATCCGTTCCGCCTGAAGGCCTAATCGTCGTCGCCGTAATCGGGCGGGTTGTGGCCGCGACGCTGGGCGACCCGGCGCGGCCCGTTGCTGGCGATGCCCGCCACCATGTCGGCGATGTGGCGCAGGGCCTCCGTCGACAGGGCGTCGCCGCCGCCCTCGCCGCGCCCCTGCGGCATCACCGCCTTGGCGAAGCCGAGCTTCAGCGCCTCCTTGAGCCGGGCCGGCGCCTGCGCCACCGGGCGGACCGCGCCCGAGAGGCCGATCTCGCCGAAATACACCGTCTCGGGGGGCAGCGTCGCTCCCGACAGGGACGAGACCAGGGCGGCGGCGACCGCGAGATCGGCCGCCGGCTCGGAGATGCGCAGGCCGCCCGCCACGTTGAGATAGACGTCGTGGGTGCCGAGGCGGATGCCGCCATGGGCCTCCAGCACCGCCAGCACCATCGACAGGCGGTTCGGGTCCCAGCCCACCACGGCCCGGCGCGGCATGCCGAGGGAGGAGGGGGCGACCAGGGCCTGGATCTCCACGAGGAGCGGCCGCGTGCCCTCCATGCCGGCGAACACCGCGGTGCCGGGGGCGGCGTGGTCGCGGCCCGCCAGGAACAGCGCGGAGGGGTTCGGCACCTCGGCCAGGCCCATATCGGTCATCTCGAACACGCCGATCTCGTCGGTGGGCCCGAACCGGTTCTTCACCGCGCGCAGGATGCGGAAATGGTGGCCCTGGTCCCCCTCGAAGGAGGCGACGGCGTCGACCATGTGCTCGACCACGCGGGGGCCGGCGATCTGACCGTCCTTGGTGACGTGGCCGACGAGGATCACCGCCGTGCCGGTGGTCTTGGCGAAGCGGATCAGGGTCTGGGCGGAGCCGCGCACCTGCGTGACCGTGCCGGGGGCGGATTCCACCGTCTCGGTCCACATGGTCTGGATCGAATCGATGATCGCGAGCGCCGGGGGACGGCCCTGCGACAGGGTCTCCACGATGTCCTCGACATTGGTCTCGGCGGCGAGCTCCACGTTCGCCGAGGACAGGCCGAGGCGCTCGGCGCGCAGGCGCACCTGCGCCACCGCCTCCTCGCCCGAGATGTAGACCACGCGCTCGCCGGTGCGGGCCATGGCGGCGGAGGCCTGCATCAGGAGGGTCGACTTGCCGATGCCGGGGTCGCCGCCGAGCAGGATCACCGAGCCGCGCACGAAGCCGCCGCCGGTGACGCGGTCGAGTTCGTTGATGCCCGAGGGGATGCGCGGGGCCTCCTTGACCGCGCCGGTGAGGCCCTCCAGGGCGAAGACCCGGCCGCGGGCGCGGCTCGGCCGCGTCTTGACCGGCCCGGATTGCGGGCCGGTGGCCCCGGTCTCCTCGACGATGGTGTTCCAGCCGTTGCAGGCCTCGCAGCGCCCGCGCCAGCGATTGTAGACCGCCCCGCAGGACTGGCAGACGAAGGTCTGTTGAATCTTGGCCATCGCGATTCCGCTGGGAGGGACGATCCGGCGCCGCCCCGTCCGGCGGGTCTCAGGCGTCGTGTCCTGTCACATAATGGCGAACATAGCGAGAACCCAGCCCCGTCAGGATCTCGTAGCCGATGGTGCCGGCGGCCCGGCCGACCGCATCGACGTCGAGGCCGTCCCCGATCAGGGTGGCGGTACTCCCGCGCCGGACGCCGGGCGCCTCGGTGACGTCGAGGATGATGAGGTCCATCGAGATCAGCCCGAGGATCGGGCAGCGCACGCCGTCGACCAGGGCGACGCCGCGCCCACTCGCCGCCCGCGGATAGCCGTCGGCATAGCCCAGCGACAGGGTCGCCAGCCGGCGCGGCCCGGGGGCCCGCCAGCGGGCGTTGTAGCCGCAGGTCTCGCCGGCCGCGACGTCGCGGATCTGCGCGACCTGCGCCTCCAGGCGGACGACGGGCCGCATCGGGTTCGGCTTCCACGGGGTCGGGTTGCCGCCGAACAGGGCGTAGCCGGGCCGCAGCAGGTCGTGATGCGCGTCTTCGCCGAGGAAGATCCCCGAGGAATTGGCGAAGGAGCCGGGCAGGCCGGGATGCGCGGCCCGGACCCGCGCGAAATCCGCGATCTGGCGCGCGTTGATCGGATCGCTCGCCAGTTCGGCGCTGACGAGGTGGGTCATCAGGAGGGCGATGCCCGCCTGCGCGATCACCGGATCGCCCGACAGCGCCAGGGCCTCGGGCACGGCGAGGCCGAGGCGGTTCATGCCGGTGTCGACGTGCAGGGCCGCCGGGAGGGTCCGGCCGGCGGAGCGTGCCAGGGCGGCCCACTCGGCGAGTTCCTCGCGGCTGCCCAGGACCGGGCGCAGGTCGTGCGCGACCAGGGTCGGGCCGAGGCCAGGCAGGAGGCCGTTCAGCACGTAGAGCGTCGCCTCGGGCAGGACGGCGCGCGCTTCGATCGCCTCGGCCAGATGCGCGACGAAGAAGGTCCGGCACCCGGCCGCCCACAGCACGGGGGCGACCCGGGCGAGGCCGCAGCCATAGGCGTCCGCCTTCACCACGGCGGCACAGGCCGCCTCCGGCGCCTGGGCACCGAGCCGCCGCCAGTTCTCCGCGATGGCCGCGAGATCGATGGTCAGGTGGGCGCCGTGGGTCGCGGGCCGTTCGATGTGTTGATCCATAATCGTCATTGCGGGGCCATTGGACGGGAGCACCTCGCTCGCCCCGGGGCCAGCCATAGCACACCGTCACGCCGGGGCGCCGGAGGTTCGAGACATCGAACCCGTCGTGTTTCCGGATTCCGAACTCCGCTGCGCGGCCCCGGGATACCGCTCAGTCTCGCTCGCAACCCGGCAAGCCCTGGCACACCGTCATTCCGGGGCGCCGCAGGCGAGCCCGGACCCGCAGGGGCGCGCCAGCGGCGCGCAATCCAGAACCGCCGACAGCATAAAGTCTTGCAACACCTATGTTTCTGGATCCCGGGCTCCGCTGCGCGGCCCCGGTATGACGGGGATCTCACCGCCGTCAGTGCTCGGTTTCCCTCGATCGGAAGCAAATCGGTCTGAACGATGTTCCAGCTTCTTCTCGGGCGAAGGAATGATCGATCCGGAGGCCGACCGCCTACATTTGCTCCGGCAGGCGGTCGGATTGCGCGAGGTCCGAGAAGCGCGTGATGTTGGCGTCGAACTGCAGCTCGACGGTGCCGGTGGGGCCGTGACGCTGCTTGCCGAGGATGACCTCGGCCTTGCCGTGCACGCGGTTCATCTCGGCCTCCCAGGCGAAGAACTCCTCGGTGCCTTCGCGGGGCTTCTTGTTGTTGACGTAGTATTCCTCGCGGAAGACGAACATCACCACGTCGGCGTCCTGCTCGATCGAGCCCGATTCGCGCAGGTCGGCGAGCTGCGGGCGCTTGTCCTCGCGGTTCTCCACCTGACGGGACAGCTGCGACAGGGCGATGATCGGCACGGCCAGTTCCTTGGCGAGCGCCTTCATGCCGGTGGTGATCTCGGTCATCTCCTGCACGCGGTTGTCGCTGCGCTTGCCGCTCCCTGAGAGCAGCTGCAGGTAGTCGACGATGAGGAGGTCGAGGCCCTTCTGGCGCTTGAGGCGGCGGGCGCGGGCGGCGAGCTGCGCGATGGAGATGCCGCCGGTCTGGTCGATGTAGAACGGGATCGTCTGCATGTCCCGGGCGGCGTCGGTGATCTTGTAGAACTCCGCCGGCTGGATGTCGCCGCGGCGGATCTTGTAGGACGGCACGCCCGACTGCTCGGCGATGATGCGGGTCGCCAGCTGCTCGGCCGACATTTCGAGGGAGAAGAAGCCGACGATGCCGCCGTTCTTGGTCTCGGTGCGGCCGTCCGGCAGCTTCTCCGACTGGTAGGCCTTGGCGACGTTGAAGGCGATGTTGGTGACGAGCGAGGTCTTGCCCATGGCCGGGCGCCCCGCGAGGATGATCAGATCCGAGCGCTGCAGGCCGCCCATCTTGGCGTCGAGGTCCGACAGGCCGGTGGCGATGCCCGAGAGCTTGCCCTCGCGCTGGTAGGCCTTGGCGGCCATGTCCACCGCGGCCGTGAGGGCGTCGGAGAACTTCTGGAAGCCGCCGTCGTACTTGCCCGATTCGGCGAGCTCGTAGAGGCGCCGCTCGGTGCCCTCGATCTGGTCGCGGGGCGAGGATTCCACCGGGGCCTCGTAGGCGCCATTCACCAGGTCCTCGCCGATGGTGATCAGCCGGCGACGGATGGCCAGATCGTAGATGGTGCGGCCGTAATCGCCCGCGTTGATGACGGTGGTGGCCTCGGCCGCGAGGCGGGCGAGGTACTGCATCACCGTCTGGCCGCCGAGATCGGCGTCGCCCAGGTAGGTCTTCAGGGTGATCGGCGTGGCGAGCTTGCCGGCCTTGATGAGCTGGGAGGCCACCTCGAAGATCTTGCGGTGGACGTCCTCCATGAAGTGCTCGGGCAGGAGGAAGTCCGAGATCCGGTAATAGGCGTCGTTGTTCACCAGGATCGCGCCGAGCAGGGCCTGCTCGGCATCGATGTTGTGCGGCGCGACGCGGAATTCCTGCGCGACGGGCTGAAGGTTGGCCGTCAGGGCGTTGGGCAGGGCCATGGGCTGATTCGAGGCTCCGACTCGTCGATTCAATCGTCCGCGCGGGGGTCCGCCGCCGCGCGTCGCTATCGCCCGACCATGGCGCCGGCATGGTTAGCCGAACCTTAGCCGATTCGCGCTTTGCGACCTCCCGCCCCCGCGACACCGCTTCCCTGGAGGGGCGGGCGAGTGGACCGGTCGCAGAAACGCCCGCCATCCTCGCGGATGACGGGCGTCCATGCTGGAACAAATGCGGAACTAGTCAACCGCTAAGGGCGCTCATCCCCATTGTTCACCGTGCTGTGGCGCGATTACTCGCGGTCGTCGCCGGCCTCGGCGAGGGCGGCGCCGACCTCGAGGCCGAGATCGTCGAGGTTGAACGCCTCACGCTCGGTGGTCGACTCGCCGCGGGCCTGACGCTCGGCCTCTTCCGGCGAACGGGCGACGTTGACGGTGATCGCGACCTCGACCTCGGGGTGCAGCACGACCGGGACGGTGTGCAGGCCGAGGGTCTTGATCGGCTGGTTGAGGGCGAACTGGTCGCGGCCCACGGTGAAGCCGTCGGCGGTGACGACCTCGGCGAGGTCGCGGGTCGAGACCGAGCCGTAGAGCACGCCGGTCTCGCCCGACTGGCGGATGAGCACGAAGCTCTTGCCCTCAAGGGTCTCGGCGACGGACTGCGCCTCGGACTTGCGCTCGAGGTTGCGGGCCTCGAGCTGGGCGCGCTGGGTCTCGAAGTGCTTCTTGTTGCCTTCGGTGGCGCGCAGGGCCTTGCCGCGGGCGAGGAGGAAGTTGCGGGCGTAGCCCGGCTTCACGTTCACGGTCTCGCCCATCTGGCCGAGCTTGGCGACGCGCTCGAGGAGGATGACTTCCATGGTCTTGGTCCTTTGGTTCTACGGTGCGGATCAGGGTCGTCCGGCCGCGTCGCGGGGACGGCGGCGGTCGAGGGCGGTATCGGCGATGCCGAACAGGGTCAGGGCGAGGAGCGCGACGCCCTGGGTGAAGAAGAGGATCAGGTAGAGGCCGAACAGCAGGGCGAGGCGCCCCGGCCGGCCGCGGCTGCGGTCGTGGAAGGCGGCCAGGCCCTGGATCGCGAAGGCGGCGCTGAGCGCCCCCGCCACGGCGATGCCGAGCACGCCCGGATAGCCCGGCACCAGCCCGAGCAGCATGGCGCCCGCCAGCACGGCCATCACCCGGCGCGGCATCATCGTCGCGGCCAGATCCGGCCAGGGGCGGAGCAGGCGCCCGGAGATGCGCACGATGCGGGCCGCGGCCCAGAGGTAGAAGGTCAGCAGGACCGTGAGGCCGTGGGTGGCGAGGCCCGGCGCGATGGCGGCGAGCGCGTTGGCGACCTCGGTCCGGGTCGCCTCGGCCGGGTCCTGCGGGCCCGGCTCGGCCGGAGCCTCGGCGCCGGCCTCCGGCGCGGCCGGCTTCGGAAGGGGGGCGCCCGGATTGGCGGCGCGGTCGGCCCGGACCTGGATCAGCGTCCGGGTCATGCCCCGCAGCTGGGATTGGAAGGTTTCGTAGTTCGGCGCCGCGATCACCGCGATGGCGACGAAGGCGAGGCCGGCCGTGCCGGCGGTCCAGGCGAGCAGGCGCCCGGTCGGGTACCATTCCATCGTCCCGTCGGCGTTCGCGCGGCCGAGCAGGGCGAGGTAGGCGAGCCACCAGGCGGGCAGGGCCAGATAGGCGAAGAAGCCGAGGCCGAGGAAGGGCTGGACCACGACGGCGAGGGCCAGCGCGCCGGTGATTGCGGCGACCAGGGCGGCCCGGTGGCTCCAGCCGAGCCCCACGATCAGGATCGGGAGCGGGGCGAGCAGGTAGAGCAGGATCGCGAGCGCCGTCGCCTTCAGCAGGACGCCGAAGAGGAGGGCGGAGACGAGGCCCGCGCCGATACCGATGCCGAGAAACCGTGTCATCTATCCCGCTGTCCCACTGTCCCGTTCCGGGCAGGGTTAGAGGCGAACCTTGTCGCCCCAACGACTCCCGGCCTTCCTGGTGGATCGGCCGGTACGAACCTGCGTGCCGCGCGTGCGGCGAGGGGCCCCGGCCGGCACGAGGCCGGCGGGGGCGAGCGCCGGGGCGCTTACTTGATCACGTAGGGCAGGAAGCCGAGGAAGCGGGCGCGCTTGATCGCCTGGGCGAGCTCGCGCTGCTTCTTGGCCGACACCGCCGTGATGCGCGACGGCACGATCTTGCCGCGCTCGGAGACGTAGCGCGACAGGAGCTTGACGTCCTTGTAGTCGATCTTGGGCGCGTTCGCGCCCGAGAAGGGGCAGGTCTTCCGACGACGGAAGAAGGGGCGGCGTCCGCCGCCCGCACCACCACCAGCTCCGCCAGCGGCGGGCGCACCGGGTCCAGCACCAAATGCCATGACTTAAGCCTCCCCGCCGAAGCTGCGCTCGGGGCGGTCGCCCCGGTCGCCGCGATCACCCCGGTCGCCGCGATCGCGGTCGCCGCCGAATCCACCACCGCCGAAGCCTTCGTCGTCACGACGACGGCCGCGCTCACGATCCTTGCGGTCGTCGCGGTCGCGCTTCTGCATCATCGCCGACGGCTCGGACTCGAGCTCTTCGACGCGGACGGTCATGAAGCGCAGGACGTCCTCGGAGATCTGCATCTGGCGCTCCATCTCGGCCAGAGCCGCCGGGGGGGCGTCGACGTTGAGGAGCGTAAAATGCGCCTTGCGGTTCTTCTTGATGCGGTAGGCGAGGGACTTCACGCCCCACATCTCGATCTTCTCGACCTTGCCGCCATTGGCTTCGATGACGCCCTTGTAGGTCTCGACCATGGTCTCGACCTGCTGGGCCGTCACGTCCTGGCGCGCCAGGAAGACGTGTTCGTAGAGAGGCATTAACGGGCCCTTCATATCCAAAGGGACCCGACGGCACGGGATACGTGCGGAAAAGGGAGCGTCGGGCCGGTTCGTACGCGAGATCGCCCGGCGCCAAGCCCTTCGAGCCGTTTGAAGGCCCGAGCGGTTGATCGAAGGCGGAGACACGGGACGACGGGACAACCCTCTTCAGGGTTCGGCCCTGTGCCGATGGAATCGGCACCGTCCGTTCAGCCCCCAGCCGGAGCGAACGCGAGGGGGTGCGCTTAAAGGAGTTGTCCGCGATTGGCAAGTTCCGCGAGCCAGCCGGGAAGCGGAGTGATCGGTGTGCTGCCGAACCTGATCGGATTGAACCGGAGGGCGAGCGTGAACAGGGCGATGCGATTCGACCTCAGGGTCGATTCTGCAAAGTTCGATTCGTCGGCTCTGAACGACAGGATCGGACAGTTTTCGATTTGTCGATCGGGGGCGAGTTCTATCGGACGCGAAACGCTCGTCTCCACAGGATCGAATGCCAGCGTCGCATCGATCAAGGCGACCGACAGACATCGCGCCTCGATCGTCAGGCGTCGGGATCGCGCCCCATGGTTTGACGCTCGATCGCCTCGACGCTCTCGACCGCCTCGTGGTGCCGCAGGCGCTCCACCAGCGCATCGAGGGCGCCGCGATCCACGTGCACGAGGCAGAGGGTGATCTCGTCGAGGCTCGCCGCCTCGCGTTGGCGAATCACCATCTGGCGCAGCTTCGAGGCGCATGGTCCGGCGATCCCGCGCAGGCTGTCGATGGTCAGGGCGCCGTGGCGTGCCATGATGCGCAGGTCGTGTCGCTGGCGGCGTTCGCGATACCGTTCCTCCAGCGGCTTCATGCCGGCGAGGATGGTGAGCACGATCACGGTCGTGGCGATGGCGGGCACGTAGAGGCCGCCACCGGCCGCGAGGCCGATGGCCGCGACCGCCCAGAGGCTGGCGGCCGTGGTCAGGCCCTTCACCACCTCGCCGCGCAGCAGGATGGTGCCCGCCCCGAGAAATCCGATGCCCGAGACGACCTGCGCGGCGACGCGGGAGGGGTCGAGGGTGACGTTGGGCCGCCCCAGGATGTCGGCGAATCCGAAGGCGGACACGATCATCAGCAGGCACGAGCCGACGCAGACCAGCATGTGCGTGCGCATGCCGGCGGCCCAGACCAGGCGCTCGCGCTCGAAGCCGATCACGCTGCCGAGGAGTGCGGCCGCCAGCAGGCGGCCGACCATGTCGAGGTTGCTCAACATGCCGTGTCCCTCATCGTGCGAGCGAGATCCGGCGGCCGGTTCGTGCCCTCACTTGTCGGGCTTCTCCGACAGGATGGCGCCGGTCTTCGGGTCGGCGTGGAACTGCATCTTCACGCCGTTCTTCACGCCCTCGCCCTCCCAATGGCCGTCATCGGCCTCGAACTCGGTGATGCTGGTATAGCCCGCCGCCATCATCTTCTGCTTGACCTGATCGGCCGGCATCCAGTCGGCCCCGGGCGTGTCCGCTCTCGACGAGCCGATGGCGCCGGCACTCAGGGCGAGGGCAAGGACAAGAGTCGCAAATCGGTTCATGAGGCACCTCGCGCTGATATAGCCGGCTATCAAACGGGGGGTGGGCGCTCTGGTTCCGGGCGGGTCAGGCGCTTCCGCCCGCGAACACGGCGGCGATGTCTGCCTCGTCCAGGATGCGGTAGGCGCCGGGCTCGAGATCCGGCGGCAGGCCGAGGCCACCGACGCGGTCGCGGTGCAGGGCGGTGACGTGGTTGCCCAGCGCCGCGAACATGCGCCGGACCTGATGGTAGCGGCCCTCGTGCAGGGTCACCACCGCAGCGGTCTCGCCCTCGGCTTCGAACCCCACCGGCAGGAGCGGCTTCTCCTCGCCCTCCAGCATCAGCGTGCCGGAGGCGAGGGCTGCGCCCTCGGTGCCCGTCAACGGGCGGTCCAGGGTGACGCGGTAGCGCTTGGCCACGTTGGCCTTCGGGGCGATGATCCGGTGGAGGAGGGCGCCGTCGTCGGTGAGGAGCAGGAGGCCCGAGGTCTCCTTGTCGAGGCGCCCGACCGTCGAGAGGGCCGGGTCGCGCCGGCGCCAGCGCTCGGGCAGCAGGCCGTAGACGAGGGGGCCGGCCTCCTTGTGCGAGCAGGTGACGCCCAGCGGCTTGTGCAGCATCAGGGTCAGGCCCGGCGGCGGATCGAGGGGGTCGCCGTCCACCGTCATCCGCTGCGCGAGGTCCGGCGTCACCGGGATGCGCTGGTCCGCGTCGCGCAGGGGCGTGCCGTCGAGGACGACGAGGCCGGCGCGGGTGAGGAGGGCGATCTCCCGGCGCGAGCCGTAGCCCATGTTGGCGAGCAGCCGGTCGAGGCGCAGCTGGGCGATCTTGTGGGCGGTCTTGGCCGGGCGCGTCACCGGCGCGCCTCGTAGACCTTGTAGCCGCCGGCGGAGGCCTTGAGCTCCACGCTCTTGAAGGCCGCCTTCAGGGGGGCCTCGTAGGGCAGGTGGGTGTTGGCGGTGAGCCAGAGGCTGCCGCCGGGGCGCAGGGCTTCCGCCGCCCGGCCGATGAAGGCCTGGCCGAGGGCCTGGTCCTCGGCGCCGCCGTCGTGGAAGGGCGGGTTCATCACCACGAAGTCGAGGCGCGTCAGCCCGAGGCCGCCGGCACGGATGTCGGCCCAGCGCAGGGTGGCGCGCGGATCGCCGACATTGCGCGTCGCCATCTCGATGGCGCGCCGGTCGAGGTCGATCAGCGCCAGGGCCGTCACCTTGGGCGAGTGCAGGACCGCCCGGGCGAGGATGCCGAGGCCGCAGCCGAAATCGGCGCCGGCACCGGCCAGCGGCGGCAGGTTGGCGAGGAGCAGCGCCGTGCCGGGATCCAGGCGGTCGTAGGAGAAGATCCCGGCCTGGGTGCAGAGGGCGAGGTTGTCGATGTGGCGGGGGCCGCCCTCGTGGATCGCGTCCTCGAGGCCGGCGGCCGTCTCCGGGCGCGTGCCGACGCAGATCCGGTGGTGGCGCCGCGCCTCCTCCTGGACCGTGCAGCCGAAGCCGGTGAGTTCCTTGGCGAGGCGGCTGCCGCCGCGATCCTTCGGGGCCAGCGCCGTCAGGCGCCCGCCGGGCCGCAGGGCCTTCAGCCCGAGCGCCAGCACGTAGCGCCGCTCGATCGTCCCGGCGGGCGCGAGGATGTCGAGGCGGTCCAGGCTCCCGGGAGCCAGGTCCTCGAGGCGGGCCGCGCCGGGGATCAGCGGCGAGACCTGCACCGCGTGCGGAGGCACCTCCACCAGTTCCAGGGGCGGCGCGCCGTAGACGGCTTCCGAGACAGGCATGGTGGACATCGTAACGGGATCCGGCGCGACGGCGCGCGCGCCTCGACGGCTCAGGGCGTGACAGGAAATCGGGAGGCTCGGCCAGCGCGCGACAAGAATCGCCGCGGCGTCGATCTCCCTTCCTCATAGCCCATGCTCAGCCGCGCGGGAACTCCAGACCCATCTCCCGGTAGCGCGCCGGATCGTCCGCCCAGTTCTCGCGCACCTTCACGTGCAGGAAGAGGTGCACCGTCTGCTCGGCCGCTTCCGCGATCTCGTGGCGGGCCGCCTGGCCGATCGCCTTGATGGTCTGGCCGCCCTTGCCGAGCACGATGGAGCGCTGGCTCTCGCGCTCCACGAAGATCGTCTGCTCGATGCGCACCGAGCCGTCGGGGCGCACCTGCCACTGGTCGGTCTCGACGGTGGAGCGGTAGGGCAGCTCCTCGTGCAGGCGGTCGTAGAGCTTTTCGCGGGTGATCTCGGCGGCGAGCATCCGGATCGGCGCGTCTGAGACCTGGTCCTCCGGGTAGAGCCAGGGGCTCTTCGGCATCATGCCGGCCAGCGTCGTCTTCAGCGCCTCGATGCCGTCGCCGTTGAGCGCCGAGACCATGAAGGTGTGTTGGAACGGGATACGCTCGTTGAGGCTGGCCGCGAGGGCCAGCAGGCGGTCGCGCGGGATCAGGTCGATCTTGTTGAGGATCAGCACCTTGGGCCGCTTCACGTCCGGCAGCTTGGCCAGGATCGCCTCGACCTCGTCGGTCACGCCCTTGCGGGCGTCGATGAGCAGGCAGACGGCGTCCGCGTCCGAGGCGCCGCTCCAGGCCGAATGCACCATCGCCCGGTCGAGGCGGCGCTTGGGCGCGAAGATCCCGGGGGTATCCACGAGGATGATCTGCGCGGTCTCGTGCATGACGATGCCGCGCACCAGGGCGCGGGTGGTCTGCACCTTGCGCGAGACGATCGAGACCTTGGTGCCGACGAGGCTGTTCAGCAGCGTCGACTTGCCGGCATTGGGAATCCCGATCAGCGCCACGAAGCCCGCGGTGGTGTTCTCCGGCATCGTCACCGCGGGGAGCGGCTGCAGGGGCGGGGGGGCGACGTCGTCGTCGCCGTCGAAATCGTCTTCCGGCAGTTCGTCTTCCGGCAGACCGTTCTCGGGGAGATTGTCTTCGGGCAGCGCGTCGTCAGGCATCGGAGGCATGTCCTTCATCGACGTCCGCCGACGTCTCCTTGGTTCGAGAGGTGTGGGGCCCGGTGATCTCCCGCTCCAGCACGAGGCGGGCGGCCTCCTGCTCGGCGAGGCGTTTCGAGGGGCCGACGCCGATGCCGGCCTCCAACCCCTCGACGCGGACCGCGATGTGGAACACCGGCGCATGGTCCGGCCCGGAGCGGTCCACCACGTCGTAGACTGGGATCGGCAGGGCGCGGGCCATGGCCCATTCCTGCAGGGCCGACTTGGCGTCGCGGCCGCGCGGGGCCGCCGTGTCGGTGTCGGGGGTGAAGGCGGCGTTGACGATGCCCTTGGCAACCTCGTAGCCGGCATCGAGGAACACCGCGCCGAGGATCGCCTCGCACACGTCGGCGAGGATGGTCTGGTTGCGCCGCCCGCCGCTCTGGACCTCGCCGGGGCCGAGGGCGAGGTGCGGACCGACGTCCCAGGCGGTGGCGACGGAAGCGCAGGTCTCGCGCCGCACGAGGCCGGCGAGGCGCCGCGACAGCTCGCCCTCGTCGGCCTGCGGGAAGGCGTCGTAGAGGAGGTCGCCGATGGCGAGGCCGAGGACGCGGTCGCCGAGGAATTCCAGGCGCTGGTAGCTGCCGAGGCGGCCGTTGCCGCCGGCCTTGCTCACGTGGGTGAGGGCCTGGGCGAGCAGCCTGGGATCGGCGAAGACATGGCCGATCCGGGCCTCGAGCACCGCGAGGTCGGGCTTCGGACGGGGCGCGCGCCGCGCCCGGCTGGAGGGACGCGCCTCTTCGGTCACGATGTCTGACGTCCTAGTGGATGGTCGTGAACAGCCGGTTCCAGCGCACCTTCGCCGGCCAGTTCCAGATCTGCCACGCCGGCGTGCCTTCGTCGATGGAGAAGAAGATCATCTCGGCGCGGCCGACGAAGTTCTCGAAGGGCACGAAGCCGACATTGGCGAGATCGCGCGAATCGGTCGAGTTGTCGCGATTGTCGCCCATCATGAAGAAGCGGCCCTGCGGCACGGTATAGGGCTCGGTGTTGTCCCAGTAGCCGTTGTCGCCGTCGCGCTCGATCACCCGGTGGGTGACGCCGTTGGGCAGCGTCTCGAGGTACTGCTCGGCCTTGGCCTGCTCGCCGTAGGGCCCGGTGGTCTCGAAGGGCGCGATCTTCTCGCGCTTGACCGGCACGTCGTTGATGTAGAGCAGCCCGGCCTTCATCTGGACCTTGTCGCCCGGCAGGCCGATGACCCGCTTGATGTAGTCGGTGGAATTGTCCTTCGGCAGCTTGAACACCGCGATGTCGCCGCGCTTGGGCTCGGCTGCCCAGACCCGGCCATCGGCCGTGAACGGCAGGTACTCGCTCAAGGGCAGGGAGTATTTCGAGTAGCCGTAGGAATATTTCGAGACGAACAGGTAGTCGCCGATCAGCAGCGTCGGGACGAGGGAGCCGGACGGGATGTTGAAGGGCTGGAACAGCAGCGTGCGCACCACGAGCGCGATCAGCAGCGCCTGTCCGCCGACCTTCAGCGTCTCCTTGATGCTCGCCCAGGTGCCGGTGTCAGCAGCCTTGAGGTCATGCTTGGTCTGCTGGTCCACGCGGGCACGTTCCATCTGGCTGCCATCTCCGGTTCGACGCTGGCACCCGGATTCCGGGCGGCTTCCGTCGTCGACGGTCGACCGGCGGCATAGACCATGCGGAAAGGCGCCGCAACGCGGGGCCTCGTCAGCTAAGTCTGCACCGTGCTGTCCGGCACCGCCTCGATGATCACGAACGCCTGAGCCATGGGCGGATCGTCCGTGAGGGTGATGTGCAGCTTCGGCGCGTGTCCGGCCGGCACCATCGCGGCGAGGTGTTCGGCCGCCGCACCGGTCAGGCGCAGGGTCGGGCGGCCGCCGGGTAGGTTGACCACCTCCATGTCGCGCCAAAACACGCCCCGGGCGATGCCGGTGCCGAGCGCCTTGGCGCAGGCCTCCTTGGCGGCGAAGCGGCGGGCGTAGGACGGCGCCCGCGCCGCGCGGGCGTCGCACTTGGCGCGCTCGCCGTCGGTGAAGACCCGGTGGGTGAAGCGCTCGCCGTAGCGCTCCAGCGACTTCTCGATCCGGCGGATATCGCAGAGGTCGGAGCCGATGCCGAGGATCATGCCCGGGCCGCGTCCATGGCGGCGCGCATGTCGCGGATCGCCTGGGGCAGGCCGACGAAAATCGCCTCGCCGATCAGCGCGTGCCCGATGTTGAGCTCCGCGATCTCGGGAAGGGCCGCCACCGGGCCGACGCTGTCGAGGGCGAGGCCGTGGCCGGCATGGACCTCGAGGCCGATCCCCGCGCCGTGGGCGGCCGCCCGGGTGATCCGGTCGAGTTCGCGCACCGTCCGCTCCGCGTCGCCCTCGGCCACCGCCTCGCAGTAGCTGCCGGTGTGCAACTCGACCACCGGCGCCCCGAGGCGCAGGGCCGCGTCCATCACCGCCTCGTCCGGCTCGACGAAGAGAGAGACCCGGATGCCGGCTTGCCCCAGGCGGGCGATGCGGGGCCGCAGCGAATCCTGCCCCCCGACGATGTCGAGGCCGCCCTCGGTGGTGCGCTCCTCGCGCTTCTCCGGCACGAGGCAGGCCGCGTGCGGCTTCAGGCGGATCGCCAGCCCGATCATCTCGTCGGTGGCCGCCATCTCGAAGTTGAGCGGCACCGTCAGGATGCGCGCCAGCGTCTCCATGTCGGCGTCGCGGATGTGCCGGCGGTCCTCGCGCAGGTGCGCCGTGATGCCGTCCGCCCCGGCCTCCACCGCCGCGCGGGCCGCGCGGATCGGGTCCGGCGCGCCGCCGCCGCGGGCGTTCCGGACGGTCGCGACGTGGTCGATGTTGACGCCGAGCCGGAGGCGGCTCGGCCGGGGGGCGGGGGACGACATCGTTTCGGACTCCGGGCACGGGCAGGGCGGCCTGACGGAACGGCGCACGCGCCCCTACATAAGGGAGGCGGGGCTTCAGGGGGATACGGCGCGCGATGGGTTTTCTCGATGGACTGCTCGGCCACGGCGGCGACCTCACGCCAGCGGAGGTGAACGAGCAGATGGCCGGCATCCTCACGGAGGGCGAGCCGGTCCGGGTCGCATTCCGGCTGATCCGAGACCTCATCGTCTTCACGGACCGCCGCCTGATCCTGGTGGACAAGCAGGGCATCACGGGCCGCAAGGTCTCGTACCTGACGGTGCCCTACCGGGCGATCACGTCGTTCTCCGTGGAGACGGCGGGCAGCTTCGACCTCGATTCGGAACTCGCCATCTGGGTGTCGGGCCGGGCCGAGCCGATCCGCAAGACCCTCAAGCGGGGCGCCAACATCCTCGGTATTCAGCAGGCGATCGCGGCCTCGATCCGCTGAGCGGAGTCAGCGCCGGCAAACCTTGCCTCGGGGGCCGGGCTCTGTTAAGGCCCCGCCCATTCCACACGCGGAGCCGGCCTCATGCCTGAATGAGGCGTTTCCGGTGGTCGTCGTCCCTCGGGCGCGATCGCTTCCTCCGCGGCGGTACCAACCGGAGAGTACAAGAGACATGGCCGTTGATTTCACCATGCGTCAGCTTCTCGAGGCCGGCGCCCACTTCGGACACCAGGCCCACCGCTGGAACCCGAAGATGCAGTCCTACATCTTCGGGACGCGCAACAACATCCACATCATCGACCTCGCCCAGACCGTGCCGGCCCTCCACCAGGCCCTGCAGGCGGTGAGCGACACCGTCGCCAAGGGCGGCCGGGTGCTGTTCGTCGGCACCAAGCGCCAGGCGGCCGACACCATCGCGGAAGCCGCCAAGCGCTCGGCCCAGTACTACGTCAACTCCCGCTGGCTCGGCGGCATGCTGACCAACTGGAAGACCATCTCGGGCTCGATCCAGCGCCTGCGCAAGGTCGACGAGACCCTCGACGGCGGGGCCCAGGGCCTCACCAAGAAGGAACGCCTGATGCTCGCCCGCGAGAAGGACAAGCTCGAGAAGGCGCTGGGCGGCATCAAGGACATGGGCGGCGTGCCGGACCTGCTGTTCGTGATCGACACCAACAAGGAGCAGCTGGCGATCAAGGAGGCCCAGCGCCTCGGCATCCCGGTGGCGGCCATCGTCGACACCAACTGCAACCCGGACGGCATCACTTACGTCGTCCCCGCCAACGACGACGCCGGCCGCGCCATCGCGCTCTACTGCGACCTGATCGCCCGCGCCGCCATCGACGGCATCTCGCGCGGCCAGGGCTCGATGGGCGTCGATCTCGGCGCCTCCGAGGAGCCGGTCGCCGAGGAGCTGCCGGCCAACGACGACGCAGCGACCTCCGTCGAGTCGGGCTCGGTCAACCAGGCCGACGTCGCCGCCCTCGTGGAGTCCACCGAGCACTTCGAGCTGCTCTCGGCCCCCCGCGGCGCGCCCGACGACCTGTCGAAGCTCCACGGCGCCGGCCCGCAGATCGTGCAGAAGCTCAACGAGGCGGGCATCTACCACTACTGGCAGCTGGCCTCCATGAGCGCCGACGACGTCGCCAAGGTCGATGCCGACCTGAAGCTCAACGGCCGCATCGTCCGCGACGGCTGGGTCGACCAGGCCCGCGGCTTCGTCGAGGCCGCCGCCGCCGCCTGATCCCGCTGCGGCGGCCCGTCATCGGGCCGCCATCGCCAGATCGGACAATCCAAGCTGAAGCCCGGTGCTTTCCATGAGCGCCGGGCTCATTCGCTTCAGAAGACTTTCGCGCTCCGACCATGACGCGCGCGTCGTCAGACTTCGTCTTCCATACGACACGGAAAGGACCGGCCATGGCCAACATCACCGCCGCACTGGTGAAAGAGCTCCGCGAAAAGACCGGCGCGGGCATGATGGACTGCAAGGGCGCGCTCAACGAGACCGACGGCGACATCGAGGCCGCGGTCGACTGGCTGCGCAAGAAGGGCCTCGCCAAGGCCGCCAAGAAGGCCGGCCGCGTCGCCGCCGAGGGCCTCGTCGCCGTCGAGTCCGCCGGCCACCATGCCGCCATCGTCGAGGTGAATTCCGAGACCGACTTCGTCGCCCGTAACGACAGCTTCCAGGCCTTCGCCCGCGAGGCCGCCAAGCTTGCGCTCGACACCGACGGCACGCTGGAGGGCCTCGAGGCCGCCACGTTCCCGGGTGCCACGACCACGGTCAAGGAGAGCCTCGCCAACCTCATCGCCACCATCGGCGAGAACATGACCCTGCGCCGCGTCGCCAAGCTCGACGTGACCAAGGGCGTGATCGCCTCCTACGTCCACGGTCAGGTGGTCGAGGGCCTCGGCAAGATCGGCGTGCTCGTCGCGCTGGAATCCGAGGGCGACGTCGAGGTGCTCTCCACCCTCGGCCGCCAGATCGCCATGCACGTCGCCGCCACCAACCCGGTGGCGCTCGATGCCGCCGGCGTCGACCAGGCGACCCTCGACCGCGAGATCAACATCCTGCGCGAGAAGAACGTCGGCAAGCCCGAGAACGTGCTCGCCAAGATCGTCGAGAGCGGCCTGAAGAGCTACTACAAGGAGGTCACCCTCCTGGAGCAGCCCTTCGTGCATGACGGCTCCAAGACCATCAGCCAGGTGCTGAAGGAGGCCGAGGCCAAGGCCGGCGCGCCGGTCAAGCTCACCGCCTTCGTGCGCTATGCCCTCGGCGAGGGCATCGAGAAGGAAGAGGCGCCCGACTTCGCCTCCGAGGTGGCCGCCGCCGCGCGCGGCTGAGCCCGTCCTTCCCGCGCCGGCTGGCCCGGGACGGCATCGGCAGGAAAGCCTCGGTTTGTCAGGAGGGGCGGCGGCAGACATGCCGTCGCCCCTCGACGTTCCGACCCTCCTTGGGCTAGACACCCCTCCGCTTCCGATTGGCTCTCCGACCTGATCCAGGCCGGGTTTGAGGGGACTGGCTCGATGCCGGAGACCACACCGTTTCGCCGCGTCCTCGTGAAACTCTCCGGCGAGGCCCTGGCGGCTCCCGATGGATACTGGCTGCATCCCCCGACCCTGGCCGGCATCGCCGACGACATCGCCCGCACCCGCGAGGCCGGCGTCCAGATCGCCCTGGTGGTCGGCGGCGGCAACATGATCCGCGGGGCGCGCATCTCGGCCGCCGGCTGGATCGACCGCGCCACCGGCGATTCGCTGGGCATGATGGCGACGGTGATGAACTCGCTCGCCCTGGAGACGGCCCTGAACGCCGCCGGCGTCCCGGCGCGCACGATGTCGGCGGTCTCGATGCCGACCATCTGCGAGACCTATGCCCGCCAGCCCGCCCTGCATCACCTCGACAAGGGACAGGTGGTGGTCCTCGCCGGCGGGACCGGCAACCCCTTCTTCACCACCGACACCGCCGCCGTCCTGCGGGCGGCCGAGCTGCGCTGCGACGCGGTGCTCAAGGCCACGCAGGTGGACGGCGTCTACTCCGCCGATCCGAACCGCGATCCCACCGCCACCCGCTACGACCGGCTGACCCACGACGAAGCGATCGCCCGCGACCTCAAGGTGATGGACACCGCCGCCTTCGCGCTGGCCCGCGAGAGCCGCCTCTCGATCGTCGTCGGCTCCGTCCACGCGCCGAGCTCGATCCTGGCGATCCTCACCGGCGGCGCCCCGGCGACCCAGGTCGTTCCCTGAGGCCGCGTCGTCGCGCCGGCCAGGTCCGCGCCGCGTCCCGGCAAGTCTCCGGAAGTCGTCGCAGCGGGCCGGCCGGCCGAACTCAGCATTTGTAGAGGTTTTTCGCGTCTCCTGACGCTCGGAGCCGCCTGCCATCGCACCGGGCGGTCGCTGAGCGCAGCCATGGCCCTTTCGCAGATCGTTTTCTACAGCCACAACCTTCTCACCCTGCACGGGGGAACGCTGCGCGACATGGTCCGGGACATCCTGGCCTCCTGCAACCGCTACACGCGGGCCTCTGGATTCACGGGGGCGCTGATCTTCAACGAGAAGTTCTTCCTGCAGGCCATGGAGGGAGACCCGGTCGCGCTCTCCGATCAATTATGGACCCTTGCGGCCGATAGCCGCCACAGCGGCATGGTCCTGATCGCGGCGCGTACGATCGAGCAGCGCGACTTCCGGGGCTGGACCGTCGGCTATGCCGGGCATTCCGAACCGCTCGACACGCTCTACCTCCGGTACGGCCCGAAGCCGAAGCTCGATCCGACGCAGATGTCCCTCGCCGGCGCGGTCGGCCTCCTGCGCGCCTTCGCCGAGGTCGACGGAAACCACTTCGTGCAGCGATCCGGTGCCGCGGCTCCGGCCGCCGCCAAGGCGTAGGCCGGGCCCGCGCCGATCCCCCGAAGCGTTTCCCGGCCAAACGGCATCGCGCCATTTGCGACCCACCGGATTTTGGTTCATTGAGGCCCACGAACGGGCCCCGGCGGCCCGGCCCATTCCCTCCAGTTCGCGTCGGGACAGTCCAGCATGGCAGCCATTCCAGAATTCGACCTGAATGACATCAAGCGTCGCATGCAGGGCGCCGTCGCTTCGCTGAAGGGCGATCTCGGATCTCTCCGCACCGGCCGGGCCACGCCCAGCATCCTCGATCCGATCCAGGTCGACGCCTACGGCGCGATGATGCCGATGGCCCAGGTTGCAACCGTGAGTGTGCCCGAGCCGCGCCTCCTCAGCATCTCGGTCTGGGACCGCGGCATGATCGGCGCCGTCGAGAAGGCGATCCGCGAATCCGACCTCGGCATGAACCCACAGACCGAGGGGCAGACCATCCGCCTGCGGGTGCCGGAGATGAACGAGCAGCGCCGCAAGGAGATGGTCAAGGTCGCGCACAAGTACACGGAGGAGGCGCGCGTCGCCGTCCGTCACGTGCGCCGCGACGGTCTCGACCACCTCAAGAAGCTGGAGAAGGACGGCGCCATCAGCGAGGACGACGAGAAGCGTCAGGCCGGCGAGGTCCAGAAGGCCACCGACCAGTTCATCGCCGAGATCGACGGCGTGCTCGCCGCCAAGGAGAAGGAGATCATGCAGGTCTGAGTTCCTCGAGAGGGGATCGGGGCCACGTGTGATCGGCACGAGAGACGGTTGGGGGAGAAGCGCGTTGGGTCGCTCAGAAGGCGCGCGTCACATCGAGACGGCGAGGGGGCACGGGACGGAGGCCGGGCTGGGCGTCTCCGACGCCGCGGCAGCGGTCTATCCGGGCACCCCCGTGCCCGCCGTGGCGCCGGCGCCGGCCCATGTCGCCATCATCATGGACGGCAACGGCCGCTGGGCCGCCGGCCGCGGGCTGCCCCGCGTCGAGGGGCACCGGCGCGGCGTCGAGGCGGTGCGCCGCGCGGTGCGTTCGGCCATCGAACTGGGCGTGCGCTACCTGACGATCTACAGCTTCTCCTCCGAGAACTGGCGCCGGCCCCCCGCCGAGGTCGCGGACCTGATGGGCCTGATGAAGCTGTTCGTCCGCCGCGACCTGGCGGACCTGCACGGCAACAACGTCCGCATCCGCATCATCGGCGAGCGCGACGGCCTTCCGCCCGACATCGCCGGACTGCTCGACGAGGCCGAGCAGCGCACGCGCGCCAATACCGGGCTGACCCTGATCGTGGCCTTCAACTACGGCGGGCGCCAGGAGATTCTGCGCGCCGTCCGCACGCTGGCACGGGCGGTGGCGGCCGGCCGGCTGGCGCCGGACGCCATCGACCTCGACGCCCTCACGGGGGCCCTCGACACCACGGGGATCCCGGACCCGGACCTCGTGATCCGCACCTCCGGCGAGCAGCGGCTGTCCAACTTCCTTACCTGGCAGACGGCCTACGCGGAATACGTGATCGTTCCGGAGTTCTGGCCGGACTTCGACCACGCCGCGTTCCGGGCCGCCATCGACGAATACCACCGCCGCGACCGTCGCTTCGGTGGCCTCAGCGGCAAGGCCGGCTGACCGTGGCCCCCGGGGAGGCGGCACCCGCCTCGCAGCGCGGCCTGTTCGCCGGCCGCGAGTTCCAGGCCCGGCTGGTGTCGGCGATCCTGCTCGGCGCCGTCGTGCTGGCGGCCCTGGTCCTGGGCGGCTGGCCCTTCGCGGTGATCTGGCTCGCCGCCGGCATCGTCTTCGCGGCCGAGTGGATCGGCATGAGCGCGGTGCTGCCCCAGCGGGGTGTTCTGGCCCTCACGGCCGCCACCCTGGTCGGCCTCGTCCTCTGCCAGCACGGCGGCGCGGCGCCCGCGGCGACCCTGTCGGTCGGCGCCCTCGGCGCCCTCCTGGTGGCGGTGGCGGCGCGGGGCGGCCCCGGCCGGGTGCGCGCGCTCGCGGGGCTGGCGAGCTCGGCGGTGATCGCCCTGGTGCCGACGGCCCTGCGCGACGATCCCGGCATCGGCATCCTCGGCCCGGCCTGGATGTTCGCGGTGGTCTGGTCCACCGACATCGTCGCCTACTTCACCGGGCGCACCTTCGGCGGACCCAAGCTGATGCCGCGGGTCAGCCCGAAGAAGACCTGGTCGGGCGCCCTCGGCGGCCTCGCCGCCGGAACGCTCGCCGGCGTCGCCCTCGTGCTGGTGGCGCGCGACCACGGCTGGAGCGACCTCGCCACCGCCTCGCTCGCGCTGGTCGCCCTCGTCAGCGCCACCGCCTCGATCCTGAGCCAGGGCGGCGACCTCGTCGAATCCGCCCTGAAGCGCCGCTACGGCGTCAAGGATTCCGGGCGCTCCATTCCCGGCCATGGCGGCGTCATGGATCGTCTCGACGGCTTCTTCGCCGTGGCCGTCCTGGCCGGCTTCTATCTCATCGCCCGCCGCTTCGTGGCGGCCTGAAGGACCCTTCCGTTGCTGACCGTCACCATCCTCGGCGCCACCGGCTCCATCGGCCAATCCACCATCGACCTGCTGCTCCAGCATCCCGACCGCTTCCGCATCGGCGGCCTCGTGGCGGGCCGCGACGTCGAGGCCATCGCCCGGCTCGCCGGCAACCTGCAGCCCGACTTCGTGGCCCTGGCCGACGAATCCGCCGGGCCCGCCCTGCGCGATGCGCTCGCCCATACCAACATCCGGAACGGGGCCGGCGAGGGCGCTGTCCTCGAAGCGGTCGCCCGCGAGGCCGACATCGTGGTGGCGGCGGTGAGCGGCGCCGCGGGCCTGCGCCCGACCCACGCGGCGCTCAAGCTCGGCCGCACCGTGGCGCTGGCCAACAAGGAGAGCCTGGTCTGCGCCGGCGACGCCTTCATGCGTGACGCCAAGCGCTACGGCGCCACCCTGCTGCCGGTGGATTCCGAGCACAACGCCCTGGCGCAGGCGCTGGGCGACGGCCGCCTCGACGACGTTTCGAAGATGACGATCACCGCCTCCGGCGGTCCCTTCCGGACCTGGACCCGCGAGCGCATCGCCGCGGCCTCGCCCACGGAGGCCGCAGCCCATCCGACCTGGTCGATGGGCATGAAGATCAACATCGATTCGGCCTCCCTGATGAACAAGGGCCTGGAGTTGATCGAGGCGCACCACCTCTTCGCTCTGGAGCCGGAGCGCCTGGACGTCATCGTCCACCCGCAATCGATCGTGCACGGCCTCGTCTACTGGCGCGACGGCGCGGTGACGGCGGGGCTCGCCATGCCCGACATGCGGGTGCCGATCGCCCATTGCCTCGGCCTCGGCGAGCGCCTGACGATCGCGCGCGGGCGCCATCTCGACCTCGCCGCCGCCGGCAGCCTGACCTTCGAGGCCGCCGACGAGGCGCGCTTCCCCTGCCTGGCGATCGCCCGGGCGGCGCTCGCCGCCGGGGGCGCCGCCCCGACCGTGATGAACGCCGCCAACGAGATCGCGGTGGCGGCCTTCATCAGGCGCGCGATCGGCTTCTACGGCATCGCCGACCTGGTCGAGCGCGCCTGCGAGCATTTCGCCGGGCAGTACCGGACCGCACCCGAGGACGTCGACGAGGCCCTGGCCATCGACGCCGAGGTCCGTCGCTGGAGCAGCCAGGCCGTCGCGGCGGCCTGAGCCGCCTTCAAGGATGCCGTCGCGGCGGCCCGGTCGTCGTCAGGCCTCCGGGCCGTAGCCCGCCAGGAACACGCGCACGGCTTCGCCGACATTGTGCTCGATCTCCGCCTGGGCGGCCCCGTCGCCGGCGTTGAAGAGCAGCCGGGTCAGCAATCCGGCCTGGCACATCTGCAGGAACTGGCGCGCGGCGAGGTTGGTGTCCGCCGGGCGCAGCCGCCCGGCCGCGACCTGCGCGTCGAGATAGGCGGCGAGCCGGGTCGTCCCCTGCACCAGCCCCGCTTCGAAGAAGGCTTGGCCGAGGCGCGGGAACTTCTCGCAGGCGCCGATGACCATCCGGATCACCGTGACGTGCTCGGGCCGGATCATCTCGGCGAGGTAGCTGCGCCCCAGGCGCGTCAGCACGGCCCGCAGGTCGGGGTCGTCGGCGTCGAGCCGGAACAGCACCTCGGCGAGGCCGCGCTTCTCCGCGAGCGCCAGGTCCTCGAACAGGGCTTCCTTGCTGTCGAAGTAGACGTAGAGCGTCCCCTTGGAGACTCCCGCCGCCCTTGCGATCTCGCCCATGCTGGCGCCGTCGAAGCCCGCGGTCATGAAGACCGCGCGCGCGCCGTCGAGGATCTGGCGACGCTTGTCGGTCTCCGGCGATGTGCGTTCGCGCGCATCGCGGGTGGCTTCTGTGGTCGCCATGGTCGTGATCCTCATTGACCGAACGGTTCGGTCATAATATCCCGAAGCCTCGCGAGGCGCCAGCGTTCGCGACCCAGAAAATGACCGAACGGTTCGGTCAATCGCTTGCGAGAGCGGGATCGACACCATGGGATCGATGCCATGAGCCTGCGCGAAGACGACGGCATCCGAGCCGAGCCGAGCCTGGTCGAAGACCGCGCGACGAGCGCCGCCTCTCCCCCGGTCGAGGCCGGGCCGGCAGCGCCGCAGACGCCCGTCGTGATCGCGCCGCCGCCGGCGGAGGCGCCGGCCAAGCCCCGGCGCGCGCGCAAGGTCGTGCTGGCGACCCTGCTCCTCGCCGGCCTCGGCGGCGGCGCCTACAAGGCGCATGACTGGTGGACCGTGGGGCGCTTCTTCGTGAGCACCGACGATGCCTACGTGCAGGCCGACATCTCGGTGCTGGCCGCCAAGATCCCGGGCTACCTCGCGGCGGTGCCGGTCGTGAACGGGCAGACGATGCACAAGGGCGACGTGATCGCCCGCATCGACGACGGCGATTATCGGCTGGCCGCCCAGGCCGCGCACGACAAGCTGGTGACGCAGCAGGCCGCCATCGCCCGGATCGCCCGGCAGGTCGAGGCCGCTCAGGCGCAGATGCTCCAGGCCTCGGCCCAGATCGACGCCAACAAGGCCGACGCGGTGCGGGCCGCTTCCGATTACGCCCGGCAGCAGCAGCTCGAGAAGGTCGATTTCGTCGCCAAGGCCCGCATCGAGCAGGCGCGGGCCGACCGCGACCGGACGGACGCCGCCGTGAAGGGGGCGGAAGCCTCCCTCGTCGCCATGCGCGCCAATGTCGAGGTGCTGCGGGCTCAGGGCAAGGAAGCGGAGGGACTGGCCGCCGAGCTGCGCACCGCCGAGGCCCGGGCCGCGCGCGATCTCGCCTTCACCACGGTCCGGGCGCCCTTCGACGGCGTGGTCGGCAACAAGGCGGTGGAGGCCGGCGCCTACGTCTCGCCGGGCTCGCGCATCGCCGCCCTGGTGCCCCTGGAGAGCGTCCGCATCGACGCCAACTTCAAGGAGACCCAGGTCGAGCGCATGCATCCGGGCCAGCGCGTCCATATCGCGGTGGACGCCTATCCGGACCGCGACATCGTCGGCGAGGTCGAGTCCCTCTCGCCCGCCTCCGGCTCGGTCTTCAGCCTGCTGCCCCCCGACAACGCGACGGGCAACTTCACCAAGATCGTCCAGCGCCTGCCGGTGCGGGTGCACGTGCCCGCGGACGTCGCCCGCGAGGGCATCCTGCGTCCCGGCCTCTCCGTCACCGTCCGGGTCGATACCCGAGAGGGCGCGCAGGCGGCCGCCGGCGAGGACCGCGTCCGCACGGCCGAACGGCGCTAGGCCCTCGGATGGCCGCCACCGCCGCCCTGGGACCCGCCGCGCCGGTCGCCGAGCCGCCGCTGGACCGCCGCCGGATGCTGGCGTTCGTCTGCATGGTGTTCGGGATGTTCATGGCGATCCTGGACATCCAGATCGTCTCGGCCTCCCTGGCCGAAATCCAGGCCGGCCTCTCGGCCTCGGGCGACGAGATCCCCTGGGTGCAGACCAGCTACCTCATCGCCGAGGTGATCTCGATCCCGCTCTCCGGCTTCCTGTCGCGGGTGGTCTCCACGCGCTGGATGTTCGTGATCTCGGCCGGCGGCTTCACGCTGATGAGCCTGATGTGCGCCACCTCGACCTCCATCAACGAGATGATCGTCTGGCGGGCGGCGCAGGGCTTCATCGGCGGCGGCATGATCCCGACGGTCTTCGCCTCGGCCTTCACGATCTTTCCGCCTTCGAAACGCTCCATCGTCTCGCCGATGATCGGCCTCGTGGCGACGCTCGCGCCCACCATCGGGCCGACGGTGGGCGGCTACCTCACCGACCTGTTCGACTGGCACTGGCTGTTCCTCGTCAACGTCGTGCCGGGGATCTTCGTCACGGTGTCCACCTACCTGCTGGTCGATTTCGACGAGCCGAACCTCGCCCTGTTCAAGCGCTTCGACTGGTTCGGGCTGGTGTTCATGGCGCTGATGCTCGGCTGCCTCGAATACGTCCTGGAGGAGGGGCCGAACCACGACTGGCTCGCCGACGAGGCGGTCTTCGCCTGCACGGTGATCTGCCTGACGGCCGGACCGGCCTTCTTCTGGCGCGCCTTCACGGCCGCCGAGCCGATCGTCGACCTGCGGGCCTTCTCCGACCGCAACTTCACCGCCGGCTGCATCTTCAGCTTCGTCCTCGGCATCGGCCTCTACGGGCTGACCTACCTCTACCCGATCTATCTCGGGCGGGTGCGCAGCTACTCGGCCCTGCAGATCGGCGAGACGATGTTCGTCTCGGGGCTCTGCATGTTCGCCACCGCGCCGATCGCGGGGCGCTTCTCCGGCAAGGTCGATCCGCGCCTGATGATGGGGCTCGGCTTCCTGGGCTTCGCCACCGGCACCTGGATGGTCACCGGCCTGACCAAGGACTGGGATTTCTGGGAGCTGCTCGTGCCGCAGATCCTGCGCGGCTGCTCGCTGATGCTGTGCATGATTCCGATCAACAACATCGCGCTCGGCACCCTGCCGCCGGCCCGGATGAAGAACGCCTCCGGCCTCTACAACCTGACCCGCAACCTCGGCGGCGCCGTCGGCCTTGCGCTGATCAACACGGTGCTCAACGACCGCTGGGACCTGCACCTCGCGCGCCTGCACGAGCGCTTCACCTGGACGAACACCGCCGTCCTCGAGCGCCTGGAGATGACGCGCCGGCAGTTCGAGGTGCTCGGCGGCAACGCCGACGCCATGGCCCTGAAGGCGATGATGAACACCGTCAGGATGCAGGGGCTGGTGATGGGCTTCACCGACGTGTTCCTGGTGCTGACCGTCCTGTTCGTGGCCATGGCCTGCGCCGTGCCCTTCATCCGGCGGCCCCGCGCGGCGGCCGGCGCCGGCGGCGGACACTGACCGGCACAGGCCTCGGGCGCCGGCCCGGTTCTTTACCCTGTGCCCGGGAAAGCGGGGACAGGGCCGCCCGATCATCCCCCTGCGACCGCAAAACCCGCGCGAAAGGTTTGCGTTCGCGTCCGGCGCATCCGATCTGCTACAGCGGAACGACGGCCCCGGGGGAGGCCGGGAGGATCGACCAATGGACTTCCTGAACGCCATGGGCGGCACGGCGAGCGGTTTCTTCGGCGCCGTGATTCCCTTCCTGATCGTGCTGAGCATCGTCGTGTTCGTGCACGAGATGGGACATTTCCTGGTCGGCCGCTGGTGCGGGGTCGGCGTCCACGCCTTCTCCCTCGGCTTCGGGCCGGAACTGTTCGGCTTCAACGACCGCCACGGCACGCGCTGGAAGCTCTCGGCCATTCCCCTCGGCGGATACGTCAAGTTCCACGGCGATGCCAACGGCGCCAGCGTTCCCGATCCGGAAGCGGTCGCGCGCATGACCCCGCAGGAGCGGGCCACGAGCTTCCCGACGCAATCCCTGCCCAAGCGCGCCGCCATCGTGGCCGCCGGGCCGATCGCCAACTTCATCCTCGCCATCGCGCTGTTCTCCGGCGCCATCTACTTCGGCGGCCGATACGAGACGCCGGCCCGGGTCGAGGCGGTCATGCCCGACAGCGCCGCGGCCCGGGCCGGCTTCGAGCCCGGCGACGTGATCCGCGCCATCGGCGGGTCGCGGGTCGACAGCTTCACCGACATGCAGCGCACGGTCTCGGGCGCCGCCGGCTCCAGCCTGACCTTCACGGTCGAGCGCGGCGGCGAGACCCGCGAGCTCGTGGCCGTTCCGGAGCGCAAGGAGGACGTAACGCCCTTCGGCCGCCATCGCTTCGGCCGCCTCGGCATCCAGGGGCCGAAGGCCACCGAGGCCAAGCTCGTGCATTACGGCCCGGTCCAGTCCCTGGGCCTCGGCACCTACGAGACCTACTTCGTGGTCGACCGGACCATCGACTACATCGGCAAGCTGGTCACCGGCCGGGAATCCCCCGACCAGCTCTCCGGCCCGATCGGCATCGCCCGGGTCTCGGGCGCGGTCGCCCAGAGCGGCGGCCTCGGCGGGCTGATCGGCCTGATCGCGCTGCTCTCGGTCTCGATCGGCCTCCTCAACCTCTTTCCCGTGCCCCTGCTCGATGGCGGCCACCTGCTGTTCTACGCCTTCGAGGCCGTGCGCGGCCGGCCCCTGAGCGAGCGGGCCCAGGAGATCGGCTTCCGCATCGGCCTCGCGCTCGTGCTGTTCCTGATGCTGTTCGCCGCCTGGAACGACATCCTCAATCTCGGCGCCTCCTGGGGCGCGCGCGGCACCTGAACGGGCGCCGGGATGTCCCGGCGGGTCCCGCTTCGGGACACGCAAACGCCTCGATCTTAACCACAAACGACCGTGCACGCGGAACCTCCGGGTTTCGCGTGCAACCGTTTGTTGACCCTGTTCGACGATCGGCCCGGGGCGTTAAGTGACCGGAAGGCCACGTCTCCCCAAAATCCCCAGTGAGCGGGACCCCCCGGCGTTTGCTTAACGTGGGAATCCCGATAGAAGCTGAGCTTGGGACCAGGTGTCAGGACGCCCGGAAAACGGGCGCCTGGCTGCGGGTGCAAACTCGCGCTGAAGATATAAAGAGACGGGCGATTACATGATGTCGATGACGGGGAAGCGCCGGCGTAAGTCGGCGGAACAGACCATCGTCCTAGTCGCCGCGGCGGCCGCTGGCCTCGTTCTCGGTGGAACCGCTCAGGCGCAGCAGATCGTCGTCCAGGGTAACAAGCGTGTCGATGCCGACACCATCCGGTCCTACGTGACCGGCACCGCCTCCGGGTCGCCCGAGGAAGCCCGCCGCAACCTGCTGGCGAGCGGCATGTTCTCCGACGTGAAGGTCTCCCGCAGCGGTGCCAGCACCGTCGTCAGCGTCCGCGAGAACAACCTGATCAACCGGGTGGTGTTCGAGGGCAACAAGAAGATCGAGAAGGCCACCCTCGAGGGCGAGGTCGAGGCCAAGGCGCGCGGCGCCTTCAGCGAGGCCGTGATCCAGGCCGACATCCAGCGCATCAAGGAAGTCTACCGCCGCGCCGGACGTGGCACGGCGAAGGTCACCTACCGCACGGTGGACCTTCCGAACGGCCGCCTCGACGTGATCTACGTGATCGAGGAAGGCGACAAGACCGGCATCAAGGCGATCAATTTCGTCGGCAACAACGCCTACTCGTCGTCGAAGCTGCGCGAGCTGATGTCCTCCTCGGAGATGAACTTCCTCAGCTTCATCAAGACCTCGGACGTCTACGACCCGGATCGCATCACCAACGACCTCGACATCGTCCGGCGCTACTACCTCAAGAACGGCTACGCCGATTTCCGCGTCGTGAACGCCGATGCCCGCTACGTCGAGGGCGAGGGCGATGCCGGCTGGGTCGTCACCGTCACGGTGGAGGAGGGCGAGCAGTACCGCGTCGGCGCGGTGGCGATCGACTCCCGCCTGCCGGGCCTCGACACCCAGACCCTCGACGGCGAGATCCGCTCCCAGGTCGGCGACGTCTACAACGCCGAGGACGTGGAGCGCACCCTCAACGGCGTGACCAATCAGGTCGGCCGCCAGGGCTATCCCTTCGCACAGGTGCGCCCCACCGGCCAGCGCGACCGCGCCACCCACACGGTGGCCCTCGGCTTCGTGGTCGAGGACGGCCCGCGCGTCTACGTCGAGCGCATCAACATCCGCGGCAACACCCGCACCCGCGACTACGTCATCCGCCGCGAGCTCGATATCACCGAGGGCGATGCCTACAACCGGGTTCTGACCGACCGGGCCGAGCGTCGCCTGAACGGCCTCGGCTTCTTCAAGAAGGTGCGCTTCTCCAACGAGCCGGGCTCCTCGGCCGACCGCGTGATCATCAACATCGATGTCGAGGATCAGCCCACGGGCTCGTTCTCGGTGGCCGGCGGTTACTCCACCCAGGACGGCATCATCGGCGAGGTTTCGATCTCGGAGTCGAACTTCCTCGGCCGTGGCCAGTACGTCCGCGTGGCGGGCACCGGCGGCCAGTACTCGCGCGGCTTCGACTTCTCGTTCACCGAGCCGTACTTCCTCGGCTATCGCCTCGCGGCCGGCTTCGACGCCTTCTACAAGTACAGCGACCAGACCCGCTACTCCCGCTACGAGACCACGGTCTATGGCGGCCAGCTCCGGGTCGGCCTGCCGATCACCGAAGAGTTCGGCGTGACGCTGCGCTACTCGCTCTACAACACAGAGCTGAAGGTCCCGAACACGGTCAAGCGGCCGTACAACGACTGTTCGAACCCGATCCCCGGATACACCGCGACCTACGCCGCCAACGCAACCCTTCCGGGTCTCAACCCGGGTGACCCGGTACGAAACGTCGGTGGTCAGGCGATCTACCCGAACTGTGCCCTCGACGGCGAAGCCTCGATCGCGCTCAAGGGCTCGCAGGGCAACACGCTGACCTCGCTCGCCGGCCTGACGCTCGCCTACTCGACCCTCGACAATCTGGGTTCGCCCCGCAACGGCCTCTATGCCGAGCTGAAGCCCGACGTCGCGGGCCTCGGCGGCGACTCGAAGTTCTTCCGCGTGACCGGCGACGCCCGGTACTACAAGGAGCTCTACGAGGACGTGGTCGGCTTCGTCCGCTTCCAGGGCGGCCACATCACGGCTCTGAACGACCAGCCGCTGCGCATCACCGACCAGTTCTTCCTCGGCCCGTCGCTGGTCCGCGGCTTCGCGCCCAACGGCATCGGCCCGCGCGACGTCGGCATCAGCGACAGCCGCTCCAACGCCATCGGCGGCTCGACCTACTTCGGCGGCACCGTGGAGGTTCAGTTCCCGCTCCCCGGCGTGCCGCGGGACCTCGGCCTGAAGGGCGCGGTCTTCGCCGATGCCGGTACGCTGTTCGGCTATAACGGCCGCACGCAGTTCAACGTGAACGGCGACGCCTTCATCAACGGCATCGCGCCGGGTGGCGCCTGTAACTTCAACCAGAACACCATCGGCGTCGAACCCGAGTGCGTGAACGTTCGCGACAAGATGACGATCCGCTCCTCGGTCGGTGCCTCGATCCTGTGGAACTCGCCGCTGGGCCCGATCCGCTTCGACTACGCCTACGCCCTCTCGAAGGACGAAGGCGTGAAGGCCTACGATGCGACCGGCAACTACCTCGGCCGCGTCGGCAAGGACCAGCTGCAGGCCTTCCGGTTCTCCGGCGGCTCGCGGTTCTGACCCGGAGCGCTGCCTCCTTTCGGGGAGGCAGCGCGTTGTGACGGCATGTCAGATCCGATCTTCTTCTCCGCGACCACCACCCTCAGCCTCGGCGCCATCGCCGAGGCTGCTGGCGTTTCGCTCCCCGAGGGTGCGAACCCGGACGGCGTGATCTCGGGCGCCGCGCCGCTGGAATCCGCCACGCCGGACGACGTCGCCTACATGGACAATGCCCGCTACGGCGACGCGCTCGCCGCGACGCGGGCCGGGCTCTGCCTGGTCTCGCCGCGCTTCGCTCCGCGCGTCCCGTCCACCACCGTGGCCCTCGTCCTGCGCGATCCCTACCGGACCTATGCCGGGCTCCTCGCCCGCCTCCACCCGGAGGCGATGCGCCCGGGCTCACTCTTCGGAGCGGCCGGTGTCGCCCCGGGGGCGCATATCCATCCGGAGGCCCGTCTCGAGCCGGGCGTGCAGGTCGATCCCGGGGCCGTCATCGGCCCCGGCGCGGAGATCGGCTCGGGCACTGTCGTCGGCCCGAATGCCAGCATCGGCCCGCGGGTCCGGGTCGGGCGCGACTGCTCCATCGGCGCGGGCGCGACCCTGACCCATGCCCTCCTCGGCAACCGCGTCATCGTCCATCCGGGCGCGCGCCTGGGCCAGGACGGCTTCGGCTTCGCCATGGGTCCCGGCGGCCACCTGAAGGTGCCGCAGATCGGCCGCGTCATCGTCCAGGACGATGTCGAGATCGGCGCCAACACCACGATCGACCGGGGCGCCAGCCGCGACACGGTGATCGGCGAGGGGACCAAGATCGACAACCTCGTGCAGATCGCCCACAACGTCGTCATCGGGCGCCACTGCGTCATCGTCTCGGGGGTCGGCATTTCCGGCTCGACCACCCTGGAGGATTACGTCGTCCTCGGTGGACAGGTCGGCGTCGTCGGCCATCTGCGCATCGGCATGGGCTCGCAGATCGCCGGCTCGTCGAACGTGAACCGCGACGTGCCGCCGGGCAGCCGCTGGGGCGGAACGCCGGCCAAGCCCGTCCGGGCCTGGTTCCGCGAGTTGACGACCCTCGCCCGCCTCGCCGAGCGCTCCCCGGGCCCCGACGAGCCGAAGGCCTGAGCCTCAGCCGCGCTGGCGTCGATCCTGCGGGTGGAGGTACGCGCCCGTGAACCCCGCCAGGGCCTTCAGCCGGTCGCGGTCGCGGACGATCAGCCTCCCGTCGGCCAGGTCGAGGAGGCCGCGGCCGTCGAGGTCATGGATCACCCGGGTCACGTGAACGACGGGAAGACCCGTCGCCTCCGCGAGGTCGGTGTGCCTCAGGGGCAGCGGACGCCCCGCCTCGCCGACGAGGCCGACCGCCGCGGACCGTTCCTGCAACTCGCACAACAGGTGCGCGATCCGCTCCAGCGGGCCCCGCGACCCGAGCCCGATCAGCCACTCCCGCAGGGTCGCCTCGTCCACCCGGGCGGTCATGCGCAGGGCGGCCGCGATGCCGGGATGGTTCCGGGTGAGGTCCAGCACGGTCGGGCGGTCGAGCCGTACGATCCGGCCCTCCGTGAGGCTCATGATGGTTTCATCCGTTCCCAGGGGCGCGAGGTCGAGATCGCAGGAATCGCCCGGGAGCAGGTAGGCGGTACTCTGGCGCCGGTCTGGGCCGAGCCGGCGCGTGCGGCACGCCAGGCCCTCCATCATCAGGACGATCCCGCCGGGACGGTCGTCCGCGCGGAGGAGGTCGGTCCGGGCCGGCACGGTGACCGCGTCCTCGGTGAGGCGGTGCAGGTGGTCGCGCTCGGCGGCCGTGAGCGGAACGATGCCGTGCAGCTTGCGAACGACCGGATTCGCGGCCTGCGCCTCCGGGGACCGGCGCAGGCCGCGCGCGGATCGGCCCGGGGCAGCACCGGGGGCCTCGAGCGCCAGGACGAGCAGCCCGGCCAACTGCTCCAGGATACGGGCATCCTCGCGATCGAACCGGGCGGTGATGTCATGGTGCAGGGCCCACAGCACGCCGAGGCCGTGCCCGGCCCCATCGCGCAGGGGCGTGAACAGACCCTCCAGCGGGGGAGCGTCGGCGTCCTCGAAGAGGCCGGCGAAGGGACGGCTCACGAGAAGCGTGGCGTTCGCGTCGCGGCATCGGCGGGTCGCATCGCGATCCTCCGGGAGGCGAAGGCCGGCCCGGTCGGCCAAGGGACCGGTCGAGGGACCGGCGACCAGACCGGCCACCCGGCTCCAGACCAGGGCGTCCGAGCCGGGCTCGACGAGGCTGAAGCCGGCCGAGCCGCATCCGCAGAGCCGGATCGCGACCTTGAGGATCGTTCGGCCGGCCGCGTTCGGATCGGACACCAGGCGCGGCGCGATCTCGCCGATGGCCGCCGACAGGGCCGCGACGTCCAACGGCCTGGCCGGCCGGTCGGCGAGGCCGTCCGAGATCACGGCATCTCCGGGGCGGAGAGCCTGAACGTTGTTGCCCGTCGGAAATCCGCTCAGTCCTGATGTCACGGTCTCGCCGCGCGCGAGCCGATCCTTGTCGGGCGAAACCATCAGGTCTTGTTCTCGTAGAGGAAGCGCATCGGATGCGGGCCGTTGCTGCGTCGATCGATTTGGTTTCTCAGGCACTCGGCACAGACGTCAAGATCGACGAAACTCTACTGCGGCGATAGCCTCAGATCGACGACGACAACGTGGCGATCGGTCGCTCCGAAGTGAGGCCCGGGACGGGGCCGGGCCGGAGCTTTCGCGCCCGAGGGCTTGCATCCGCCGGGCTTCTGCCGAATGAAGGCGCATCCTCCAGGTCTGGCGGCGAACGGGAATGAGGCGGGGCGGCGGGGGCGCCGACGCGCAGTAGGGTAATGCAATCGATGAACGACATGCCGCGTGAACTCGGCTCGGCTGATATCCAGAAGGTTCTGGAACTGCTGCCGCACCGCTATCCCTTCCTGATGATCGACCGGATCGTCGAGATCGACCGCGACCAGAGCTGTGTCGGGATCAAGAACGTCACGATCAACGAGCCGCAATTCACCGGGCACTTCCCCGGCCTGCCGGTCTTTCCCGGCGTGCTGTTGATCGAGGGCATGGCCCAGACCGCCGGCGCCATCTGCTGCCGCCACATCATGAGCGACGACCTGCGCACCAAGCAGGTGTTCTTCATGACCATCGACAAGTGCAAGTTCCGCAAGCCCGTCGTGCCGGGCGATACGGTCCGCTACCACATGACCAAGATGAATCACCGCCGCACCATGTGGTGGTTCCGCGGTGAGGCGCGGGTCGACGGCGCCCTGGTTGCCGAGGCCGAGATCGGCGCGATGCTGGTGACCGAGTGAGCACCGACGCGCAGATTCACCCCAGCGCGGTGATCGAGGACGGTGCGACCCTGGGCGAGGGCGTCCGGGTCGGTCCGTTCTGCCATGTCGGCCCGGCCGTGACCCTCGGGGCGGGCTGCGAGCTCGTCAGCCACGTGGTGGTGGCGGGCCGGACCACGATCGGTCCCCGGACCCGGCTCTACCCCTTCGCCTCCATCGGTCACCCGCCGCAGGACCTGAAGTTCAGGGGCGAGGCCTCGACCCTGACGATCGGGGCCGATTGCCTGATCCGCGAGGGCGTGACCATGAATCCGGGCACGGCCGGGGGCGGGCTCGAGACCACGGTGGGCGACAACTGTACCTTCCTGGCGAACAGCCATGTCGGCCACGATTGCCGGGTCGGCGACGGGGTGGTGTTCTCCAACAACGTCATGCTGGCGGGTCATTGCAGCGTCGGCGACTACGCGATCCTCGGCGGCGGAGCGGCCGTGATCCAGTTCGCGCGGGTCGGCGCCCACGCCTTCGTCGGCGGCTTGTCCGGCCTGGAGAACGACTGCATCCCCTACGGGATGGCGCTGGGCAACCGGGCCTACCTGTCGGGCCTGAACATCATCGGGCTTCAGCGGCGGGGCTTCGCCCGCGAGGACATCCACACCCTGCGCCGGGCCTATCGCCTGCTCTTCGCCAACGAGGGCACGCTGATGGAGCGCCTGGAGGACGTCGCCGCCGAGTTCGAGTCCCATCGGGCCGTGGCCGAGATCGTCGCCTTCATCCGCGCCGGCGGCAAGCGTTCGCTCTGCACCCCGCGCGAGACGCCGAGCGCGGCTTGAGCGCGAACCCGGCGCCGGCCGCGCGCATCGCCTCCGCACCGGCGGCGCTGGTCCTGGTGGCGGGCGCCGGCCGCCTGCCCGAGCTCGTGGCCGCCTCGCTCGACCGGGCGGGGCGCCCGTTCCGCATACTCGCGATCCGCGGCTTCGCCGAGCGGGCGATGCGGGCCCGCGCCGAGGCCACCGTCGACCTCCTCGACATCGCCGGCATCCTGGCGATCCTCAAGGCCTGGGGGCCGGTCAGCGTGGTGCCGGCCGGCGGCGTCTCTCGGCCGAACCCGGCCGCGATCCTCAACGCCGCCGCGGCCCTGCGCAACCGCGATGCCCTCAAGGCGATCTCGGGCGGGGGCGACGACCGGCTCCTGCGCGGGGCGCTCGCGCTCCTGGAGGAGCAGGGGCACGGCGTGGTCGGCGTCCACGAGGTGGCGCCGGATCTCCTCAGTCCCGAGGGCGTGCTCGGCCGGCACGCGCCCGACGCCGCCGCGCGCGACTCCATCGCGGGCGGCCGCGCCCTGCTGGGGGCCCTGTCCCGCTACGATGTCGGCCAGGCCGCGGTCATGGTCGGGCAGCGCGCCCTGGCGGTCGAGGGGCCGGAGGGAACCGACCGGATGCTGGCGCGGGCGCGGATGCTCGGCCGCCGGCCCTTCGGCTACGGCAGCGCGCAGGCCGGAACCGTGCTGGTAAAATGCGCCAAGATCGGCCAGGACCTGCGCGTCGACCTGCCGGCGATCGGCCCGCGGACGGTCGCCAACGCGGCGGCGGCGGGGTGCGCCGGCCTCGCGATCCAGGCGGGCTTCACCCTGATCATCGACCGTCCGGCCACCATCGCGGCCGCGGACCGGGCCGGCCTGTTCCTCCTCGGCCTGGGGCCCGAGGCGGGCGGTCCGGCGGCCAGAACGGGATCGGATTCATGAGCGAACCGCAGGGCGGGCGGGTGATCTGGCTGGTGGCGGGCGAGGATTCGGGGGATCAGCTCGGGGCCAAGCTGATGCGCGGCTTGCGCGACCTCTCCGACCGGCCGATCCGCTTCGGCGGCGTCGGCGGCGAGGCCATGGCGGCGGAGGGCTTCGCCTCGCTGTTCCCCATCGATGACGTGGCGGTGATGGGCTACCTGCCGGTGGCCGCCCGCCTGCGCACCCTGCTGCGCCGCATCCGCCAGACCGTGCGCGACGTCGTCGAGGCCCGGCCGGACGTCCTCGTCATCATCGACAGTCCCGGCTTCACCCACGCGGTCGCCTCCCGGGTGCGCAAGCGGATGCCGGACCTGCCCATCGTCGACTACGTCTCGCCCAGCGTCTGGGCCTGGCGCCCGTGGCGGGCGGCGAAGATGCGCCCCTTCATCGACCACGTCCTCGCCTTGCTGCCATTCGAGCCCGAGGCGCACCGGCGCCTGAACGGGCCGGCCTGCACCTATGTCGGCCACCCGCTGATCGAGCGGCTGGCGGACCTGCGCCCCGGCTCCTCCGAGGCCGAGGCCCGCCTGGCGGGGCGTCCGGTGCTGGCGATCCTGCCGGGGTCCCGCCGCTCCGAGATCGAGCGCCTGATGCCGGTCTTCGGCGCGACCCTGGCGCGGCTCACGGCCCGCTTCGGGCCGATCGAGGCGGTGCTGCCGGCGGTGACCCGGCACAGGGCGCTGATCGAGCGTCTGGCACTGGCCTGGGACGTGCCGGTCACCCTCGTCCACGGCGAGGCGGCCAAGCACGCCACCTTCCGCCGGGCGCGGGCGGCGCTCGCGGCCTCCGGCACCGTCACGCTGGAACTGGCGCTGGCCGGCGTGCCGATGGTGGTCGCCTACAAGGTCTCGCGGATCGAGGAAGCGGTGGCGCGCCGCCTGATCCAGGTGCCCACGATCGTGCTGCCGAACCTGATCCTCGGCCAGAACGCCATGCCGGAGTTCATCCAGGGGGAGTGCACCGCGCCGCGCCTGGCCGATGCCGTCGCACCGCTGCTCGCGGGCGAGCCGGCGCGGGCGGCGCAGGTCGAGGCGCTCGCCCGTATCGACAGCCTGATGCGCCTGCCCGACGACGAGCCCCCGAGCCGGAGCGCCGCCCGCATCGTCCTGGCCGCCCGTCGCGCCGCCTGACGCGTCAGGCGCGGGACGGAACCGGGCCGTAGCGGTTGGGCTCCGGGTTTCCCGCCCGGAACACCGTCTCGACGAAGAACCAGACGAAGAAGCCGAGCATCGCCAGCACCAGGGCGATGACCGAGAGGGGATGGGCATCCACGATCCGCTCCAGGGGCAGGACGCCGACGGTTTCCGTCAGGACGTAGAGCCCGAGCCATCCGCCGCTGCGGTTCCGGTCGTGCAGGCGCCGGACCGTCTGGATTGCGAACGCACCCATCACCGGCAGGATGCCGGCGACCGCCAGGAAACCGGGCCAGCGCAGGCCGAGGCTCGCCAGCCAGATCCCGAGGCAAAGCAGCCCGAAGCCGAGCAGCAGCGTGCGGATCAGCAGATGCCGGTAGGCGGGCGCCGCGAGGCGTCCGCGCAGATCGTAGAGGCTAAGGGCGGTCCGGAGGCGTCGCGTCACGTGCCCCTCGGCTTCACGCGCCGGGTCGGCGGTTCGGCGACCGGGTCCTCCGGCCAGGGATGCCGGGGATAGCGTCCGCGCATCTCCGCGCGCACGGCGCTCCACGATCCGCGCCAGAAGCCCGGCAGGTCGCGGGTGATCTGGATCGGCCGCGAGGCCGGCGAGAGCAGGTGCAGGACGAGCGGGATGCGCCCGCCGGCGATGCTCGGATGACGTTCCAGCCCGAACAGCTCCTGCACCCGGACGGCCAGCACCGGGCCGCCCTCGGCGTCGTAGTCGAGGGCAATGCGCGAGCCGGTGGGCACCTCGACATGGGTCGGCGCCTCCGCGTCGAGGCGGGCGCGCAGATTCCAGGGTATCAGGGCCTGGAGGGCGCGCGCCAGGTCGTCGGCGGAAATTCCGTCGAGGCTGGTGCGCCCGACGATCTCGGGCGCCAGCCACGCCTCGATCGTCGCCAGGAGATGGGCGTCGGAGAGGTCCGGCCAGGTCTCGGGCTCGGCCTCGCGCAGGAAGCGCAGGCGGGCGCGCCACTGCGTCAGAACCGGCGTCCAGGGCAGCGCGGGGAGACCGATCTCGGCGACGCCGCCCGCCAGGATCTCGGCCGAGGCGAGGTCCGGCGGGACCGGCAGGGTGCGCTCGCCCAGGGTCAGGGCCCCGAGGCGCCGCAGGGACCGGGCGCGCAGGGCCCGCGCGCTCCGATCGAAAACGACCTGCGTCGCCGCCTCGATCCTCGCCCCGAACAGAGCCTCGATCGCCTCCAGGGTGATCGGAGCCGCGGCGAGGATGCGCCCCTGCGCGGCGGTGCCCGTGATCTCCGCGACCACGAGGAAGGGCTCGCGGGCCAGGGCCGAGGCCGCGTCGACCCGCCCGGCCCGGCCATTGGCCATCACGAACTCGCCGTCCCGGCCGCGGGCCCGCGCGACGCGGTCGGGATAGGCCAGGGCGAGGAGCGGGCCGGCCTCGGTCATGTCGAGCCCGGCCGGCGCGCTCGCGCGCGGCCCGGCGAAGCCCTCCGCCTGCCGGGCCCACCCCTGGGCGAGGCGGCGCATGTCCGTGGCCCGCTGGGCCCGGTCGCGGGCGAAGCGCTCGGCCCGGTGGGTCACGTCGGTGTCGTCCCCGCCGAGGCCCCGCTCGACCAGCACCGCCGCGAGATCGGCCGCCGCGCGGGCCGTGCCGTATCCGGCCGCGCCGACGACCATGCGGGCGAGGCGCGGCGGCAGGGGCAGCGCGCGCAGGGCGCGGCCGGTCTCGGTGAGGCGGCCTTCGGCCTCGATCGCGCCGAGGTCGCGCAGCATCGCCCGCGCCTCGGCCAGGGCCGGCGCGGGCGGCGGGTCGAGGAAGGCGAGCGTCGCCGGATCGGAGACGCCCCAGGCGGCGCAGTCGAGCACCAGGCCGGACAGATCGGCGGCGAGGATCTCCGGGCGGGTGAAGGGCTCCAGGGCGTTCGTGGCCGCCTCCGCCCAGAGCCGGTGGCAGATGCCCGGCTCGGTGCGGCCGGCGCGGCCGCGGCGCTGGTCGACGGAGGCGCGGGAGGCCCGCGCCGTGACGAGGCGGGTCAGCCCGAGGCCGGGCTCGTAGACGGGCACGCGCGACAGCCCGGAATCCACGACGATGCGCACGCCCTGGATGGTCAGCGAGGTCTCGGCGATGCTGGTGGCGAGCACCACCTTGCGCCGGCCGGCCGGCGCGGGGGCGACGGCCCGGTCCTGCTCGGCCGGCGTGAGGGCGCCGTACAGGGGGGCGATCTCGGTGGCCTCGTCCACCCGGTCGGCCAGCAGAGCCGCGACCCGGCGGATCTCCCCCTGGCCCGGCAGGAAGGCCAGGACCGAGCCGGGATCGGCGCGCAGGGCCCGCAGGATGGCCTCCGCCATCACGTCCTCGATCCGGCGGCTCGGGTCGCGGTCCCAGTGGCGCGTCTCCACCGGGTAGGCGCGCCCCTCCGATTCGATCACCGGGGCGGCGCCGAGGAGACCGGCCACGCGGGCGCCGTCGAGGGTCGCCGACATCACGAGGAGGCGCAGGTCCTCGCGCAGGGCGCCCTGTGTGTCGAGGGCCAACGCGAGGCCGAGATCCGCGTCGAGGGAGCGCTCGTGGAACTCGTCGAACAGCACGGCGCCGATGCCCGTGAGTTCCGGGTCGTCGAGGATCATCCGGGTGAACACGCCCTCGGTGACGACCTCGATCCGGGTGCGGCCGGAGATCTTCGAGCCGAGGCGCACCCGCAGGCCGATGGTGTCGCCGACCCGCTCGCCGAGGGTGGCGGCCATCCGCTCGGCCGCCCCGCGGGCGGCGAGGCGGCGCGGCTCCAGCAGGATGATCTTGTCGGAGGGTCGCAGCCAGGGCGCGTCGAGGAGGGCGAGGGGCACCCGGGTGGTCTTGCCGGCGCCCGGCGGCGCCACGAGCACGGCGGAGGGGCCGGCCGCGAGCGCCGCGCCCAGGGCCGGGAGGGCGGCCTCGATCGGCAGGTCGGATATGGCGGCGGTGGGGGCGGGATGGGCCATCACGGTGCTGGTGACGCGATCCGGCGCGATCCGCAAGCCGCGGGGATGCCTTGACCGAATGCGGCTTCGTCCGGACGCGGCAGGTCGGCTATGGGTTTTCCTCAGCGCGAGAAAGCGCGCGAGCGTCCGGGCCATCCGGGCTGCCCCGGGGACCAGCGACATGACGGTATCGAGCGATGACGACCTGGCGGCGCTGAAGCGGATCGGGCGCATCGTCGCCGGCACGCTCGAGGCGATGGGCCGGTCGATCGAACCCGGCATGACGACGCTGGAGCTCGATGCGCTGGGCCGGCGGCTGCTGGAAGGCGCCGGCGCCCGGCCGGCCCCGGAACTGGCCTACGGCTTTCCCGGCGCCACCTGCATCAGCGTCAACGAGGAGGTCGCGCACGGCATTCCGGGTCCCCGCCGGATCAACCCGGGCGACCTCGTCAACATCGACGTCTCCGCGGAGAAGGACGGCTACTTCGCCGATACCGGCGCCTCCTTCGCGGTGCCGCCCGTGACCCGGGCGGTGGAGCGGCTGTGCAAGGACGGACGGCGGGCGATGTGGACCGGCCTGCGCCAGGTCGGGACCGGCAAGCCGATCGCGGCCATCGGTCAGGCGGTCGGGGCCTTCGCCCGCCGCAACGGCTACACCCTGGTACGCAACCTCGCGAGCCACGGCGTGGGCCATTCCCTCCACGAGGAACCGACCGAGATCGCCACCTGGCCCGACGCCTCCGAGCGGCGGATCGCGACGGAGGGCCTGGTCTTCACCGTGGAGCCGTTCCTCTCCCTCGGCGCCGAATTCGCCGAGGACGGCGACGATCCCTGGACCCTCTACAGCCGGCCGAACGCGCTCACGGTGCAGTACGAGCACACGGTGGTCGCCACCCGCAACGGGCCGCTCGTAGTCACGGTGGCGGGCTGAGGTCGGCCGGCGGCGGTCTGGTGCCCGCACCCTTGCCGGCGTAGACGCCCATCGTGAGGGACGATCCGGTCGCCTGGCGGCGTCCGGGGCGCGCGTCGGCAAGGAGATCGACGTCTTCGTAGCCGGTCGGCCCGGTGAGGTCGCAGACCGCCCGTCCGTCGAGCAGGAACCGGACGCGCCCCGCGTCGCCGTGCCCGTCGGTCGCCTCCAGCACGATGTCGTGCTCGACCCCGACGGCGAAGGGCGCCGTTGCGAGAAGGCGCTGCGGCGCGAACGTCCCTCCAGTTCGGACTCAACGCCGCGACCCTGCGACGCCCCCGAGGGCCGCAAATGAAGGGTGATCGCCGAACCTCGAAAGGCGACCACAGAATTCAATAAACATTATGGCCAAGTTGGAACTGTCAAAACCTGTTTTCGATTGACCGTCTGCAGTAACACAGAGGGCGAAATGCAGGATCAATACCTGATCTTCGGACTGGCGCTGGCGACGTTCGCTCTGGTCATCGGCGCCCTGCTGGTGATGCGCGCCCGCGTCGCGGCGCGCAAGAAGTCGCCGGAACGCTCGGCCTTCGTCGAGACGCATGGCGGCCCGCCGCGGCCGAACCGGCCCGGCACGGACCACTGAACGTCCCTCGCGTCGCGCTTGGCGAGCGGGCGCCTGGGGGGCGCGTCTCGGCATCGGCGTGCGCGCAGGACGCGCGACGAATCGAACCCAGAGACATCAAAACCAGGACTACGTCACCGGTGCAGGGGCCGCGGCGTGCCGGACGCCGCGGCTCGTCTCCGTCAGGGGGTCGGCGGCGTCCCGGTATTGGCGGCCTTCAGCTCCGGGTTCCGCAGCTGGGCATAGGTCACGCTGGCGAAGCTGCCGATCACCGCGTGCCAGCCGGCCTGGTCGTAGCGCGTATCGTTCCGGCCGGCCTTGCAGAAGGCCGTCGTCAGCCCGTTGACGATGTCGTCGCCCTTGGCGTCCGGGACGGCCGCCCTGATCTTCGGCAGCAGGGCATTGATCGTCGGGATGAAGTTCTCCGGGTCGAGTCCGGTGAGGCTTCGCGCGGCGCCCGACTCGTCCACCGCCTTGGCGATGTCCGGCTGGGCGATCTCCGCACAGGGCGCGGTGCCGGCCAGCATCGTTTCGGTGGCCTTGCGCGCCGTGGCGACGACGCCGCGCTCGCGGATCACCGGCGCGGCGTTGCCCCAGGCGTTGCGGACGTAGTCGGTGACGTCGGCCACCTCCTGGTCGGTCATGCCGGCACCGATGGCCGGCATCGGCGCGTAGCCGTTCTGGGCCGAGAGACCGCCGAGGATGACCCGGATCACCGTCTCGGGTCCCTGCGCCTGGACCGAGGTGTTGCCGGCGAGCGCCGGGATCGCGCCCTCGACGCCCTTGCCGTCCGGCTTGTGGCAGGAGGAGCAGTAGCTGAGATAGGTCGCGGCGCCGGGGGCGTCGGCCTGGTTGAAGGCCTGGATGTCCTTGACCTTGTAGCTTTCCTTCGCCTTCTGCGTGCGCAGGTAGGCCACCATCGCCTTCAGGTCCGCGTCGGTCATCTTCGACAGCGATTCCTGAATGGTCTGGCGCATCGGCCCGGCCGCGACGCCGGGCTGGTTCCCGGGGGCAGCGCCGGTCTTCAGGTAGGTCACGACCTGTTCGTCGCTCCAGCCGCCGATCCCGGTATGGTCGTCGGGGGTGATGTTGGGCGCGTACCAGCCGTCGATGACGCCGCCGCCGAGCTTGCCGGCCAGACCGCTGTTGCCGACGATCTTGTTGGCGTTGTGACACATGCCGCAATGGCCGAGCCCCTCGACGAGGTAACCGCCGCGGTTGACCTCGGCGCTCGCCTGCGGGTCCGGTTGGAACTCCCCGGCCGTGAAGAAGGCCGTGCGCCAGGTGATGAGGGCGGTGCGGATGTTGAAGGGGAACGGGATCTGGGAGGGCTTGCGCGGCTCGTGCACCGCCGGCAGCGACTTCAGATAGGCGAAGATCGCGTCGGAATCGGCGCGGGTGACCTTGGTGTACCAAGCGAAGGGAAAGGCCGGGTAGAGGTAGGAGCCGTCCTTGGTGATGCCCTCGTGGAAGGCCCGGTAGAAGTCGTCCGCGCTCCAGGTGCCGAGCCCGGTCTCGGGATCGGGCGTCAGGTTCGGCGTACGGATCTTTCCGATCGGCGTGTTGAGCACGTAGTTGCCGGCGAAGGGCTTGCCGTCCGGCGCGGTGTGGCAGGCGACGCAGTCGCCCGCGGTGGCGAGGTACTCGCCCCGCTTGATCAGGTTGGCGTCCTGGGCCGAGGCGCCGTGCGCGCCGAATCCGAGGGCGAGGCCGGTCCCCAGGCGGAGAGCGGTGCGGCGGTAGTCCATGACGTCTCTCCGGGTCTGTGGTGTCGGGGGCGGTCGGGCGCGGGATTCCGCGCGCCTAGCGCGGGTGCGCGTCTCTCGGGAGTCCGGGAGGCGGACGGACGGGGTCGGCGGGGCCCAGGCCGAGGCGCAAGGCCATCTCGATGAGATGGGCGAGCCCGGCCAGGGCGAGGCATCCGGCGATCACGGCCCAGCCGGCATCGGTCAGGGCACCGCGCAGCGCCAGCATCAGGGCCGCGCCGGAGGTGAGGTTGCACAGGAGGGCGAGCGGCCAGACGCCCCGCGCCCGGCGGCTCCACAGGATCACGCCCAGCGCCTCGAGGGCGACGAGGAGCAGGATCGCGTCGATCAGGTGACCGCTGGCAAGGAGGGACTCCATCGCTCACGCGCTCCGGAACGGGCCGTTCAGGCGGACGATCGCCCGGTTGAGGCAGGCGGCGATTCCGACCCAAAGGAGGTAGGGCAGCAGCAGAAGGGCAGCCATCCCGTGCACGCGCCCTGTGACAATGATGAGCACCCCGATCGAGAACCAGAGGAACAGCACCTCGACGAAGGCCCAGTCCGGACGGCGCAGGCGGAAGAACAGGCCGCTCCAGGCGATGTTGAGCACGGCGTTCACGGCGTAGGCGGCCACTAGGGCGGTGCGTGAGGAAGCGCTCGCGTCGGCGTTCCAGGCGAGCACGGCCGAGACCGCCGTCAGGGTGAAGATGGTCGTCCAGACCGGACCGAAGGCCCAGTCCGGCGGCTTCCACGCGGGGCGCCGCAGAGCCTGGTACCAGGGTCCGGTCGTGGTCAGGAGCCCGCCCGCCAGGGCGACGAGGATCGCGGCGGCGGCGGCGACGCCGGCCGGCCCCCAGCCCCCCAGGCCGTCCAGACTCAAGGTGACACCCAGCGGAACAGGTGCGCGAGGTCCTTGAAGAAGATCCGGGCATGGGCGGCAGGCTTGGCCCGGACCAGCTCCTTGTTCATGTAGGAATCCCAGGTGAGCTGCTGCACGTCGCGATCCCGGCAGATCGAGACGAAGCGCTCGCGCAGACCGTCGTTGCGATACCAGACGGCCTGCATGATCCGCAGGATCAGGAAGACCCGCCCGTGCAGCCGCATGAAGTTGCGCCGGGCTCCGGCCAGTGACCGCGCCTGGCCCGTCGCGAGGAAGGTCTGGGCGGCCTCGGCGGCCAGGCGTCCGCCCAGCATGGCGTAGTAGATGCCCTCGCCCGAGGCCGGTGCGACGATGCCGGCGGCATCCCCGGTGAGGAGGACGTCGCGGCCGTTGTCCCAGCGGCGCAGGGGCTTCAGGGGGAGGGGGGCGCCCTCACGCCGGACCGTCTCGCCGCCTTCGAGGCCGGTGGAGGCGCGCAGGGCTCGGATGGCGCCCCGCAGGGAGAAGCCCTTGCGGGCGCTGCCGGTGCCGATGCTGACCGTGTCGCCGTGCGGGAAGACCCAGGCGTAGAAGTCAGGCGAGAGCTTGCCCTGGTAGTAGACGTCGCAGCGGGTGGCCTCGACATCGTGGGTTCCGGCCTCCGGCACCCGGACGATCTCGTGATAGGCGAAGACCTGCCGCATGGCGGCGTGGCCGGGAATCTCGGCGCGCCCGACCGCGGAACTCGCCCCGTCGGCGCCGATGACGAGCCGGGCCCGGGCGGCGCGGGGAAAGCCGTCCTGGAGGTAGTGCACGCAGGTGCCCTCCGCGTCGCGCTCGATATGGCGGAAGGTGGCCGGCCGGAGCACCGCGCCTGCCTCGGCGGCACGCTCCCGCAGCCAGGGATCGAAGTCCGCCCGGTCGACCATGCCGACGAAGCCGTCGCCGATCGGCATGTCCACCCGCTTGTCCTTGGGCGAGACCATCCGCGCCGAGCGGATGCGGGCGACGAGGAGGTGGTCGGGAATCGCGAAGTCGCGGATCAGGCGGGGCGGGATCGCGCCGCCGCAGGGCTTGATCCGCCCCGGCTTGTCGAGGAGCAGCACGCGCCGTCCGCTCCGCGCGAGGTCGGTGGCCGCGGTCGCGCCCGCCGGGCCGCCGCCCACTACCACCACGTCGTAGGTTTCGAGGTCGGTGTCCCGGACGGCTGCCATGATCTCACCTCGTGGAAAGCGATGCCTCGAACGACGATCGGTGACGCAGGGCCCGCGGCACCTCGGTCGCCGGCGCATGGGCGATGCGCAGGGCGAGGGCGGCGGCGAAGACGAAGAGCAGCGCCTCGGCGGCGAACACGCTGGCATAGGCGTCGACGACCCGCGGCGTGACGAGGCGGGCGAAGTCCACCGCGACGGTGCCGAGGAAGCCGCCGGCCCCGAAGGCGACGCCCTGGGCCGCGCCCCAGACGCCCATCCGGGTGCCGCGCTCGGCCTCGCCGCCGGCCCCGGCCAGCGCCATCATCGAGCCGATGGCCGCCACCGCGAAGATGCCGTTGAACAGCCCGAGGGCGAAGACCGGGACCCGCAAGGGGAAGTCGGCGCCCGCGAGGCCGCCCGCCGCGATGGCGAGGAGCGCCAAGGCCGAGCCGATGCAGCCCAGGGTGGTCCAGACCTTCAGCGAGCCGAGCACCGGGCCGCCGATGCCCATGGTGAGACCCGCCACCGTCAGCATGCCGGCGAGCACGCCGCCGTGCTGCAGGCCCGCGAGCTTGGTGGTGACCCCGGGAGTCATCGCGAAGACGAGGCCGGCGAAGGGCTCGAGGATCAGTTCCTGCGCGCTGTAGGCCAGCATCGCCATGAAGATGAAGATCGTGAAGCGCCGGGATTCCGGCTCGGCCCAGACCCGTGCCAGCACCTCGCGGAAGGGCCGCTTCTCGGCCGCGTCGGTGCCGGCAGACGGGCGCGCCGCCGGCTCGACGCCGCGCAGGGCGAGGGCGGCCAGCGTGAAGGCCAGGAGGGAGACCGCGCCGGACACGGCGACCAGCCGCGCGCCCGAGAAGGGATCGAGAAAGTGCCCGGCCAGCGGCGCGGTGATGGCGAAGCCCGCGATCATCATGACCCAGACCACGGTGGCGGCGGCGCCGCGGCGGCGCGCCTCGACGCCGGTGGCGAGGAGCACGAGGAGGGAGGTCCCGGCGGCCCCCGCGCCCATGCCGACCGTGAGGAACGACAGCACCGCCAGGGCGAGGCCGGCGCCCTGGTGCGTCTCGGCGAGGGCGGTGGCCACGGCCGCGCCGAAGCCCCCGAGCGCCAGCGCCGCCATGCCGCCGACGATCCAGGGCGTGCGCCGGCCGGTGCGGTCGGAGCCGTAGCCCCAGCGCGGGCGCAGCACCTGGACGGCGTAGTGCAGCGCGATCAGCCCGCCCGGCACGATCGCCGGCAGGGCGAGTTCCACCACCATCACGCGGTTGATGGTCGAGGTCATCAGGACCACCACCGAGCCGAGGGCCGTCTGGACGAGGCCGAGCCGGACGATGGCGAGCCAGCCGAAGGACGGGTTCGGCATCACGGACCTCCCTGGACGAGGGGCCGCAGGGCGAAGGCCGCCACCAGCATGCCGAGCACGTAGAGGGTGGTGCCGGTGCCGTTGTACCAGGCGGCCCGCTCGCGGGGCGCGGCGAGGAGCCGCCGCATCAGGACGAACTGGCCGAGCAACAGGGCGGCGATCACCGTCGCGTGCCAGGGGCGGTTCCAGGCGAAGAGCAGCAGGAGCACCGCGACCTGCGGCGCGGCCATGACGAGGCAGGCGAGGCGGGCGGCTCCCAGGGTGCCGAGCTGGACCGGAAGGGAGCGGATGCCGGTGCGGCCGTCGCCCTCCACCGACTTGAAGTCGTTCAGGGTCATGATCCCGTGGGCGCCGATGGAATAGAGCAGCGCCACCAGCAGCACCCGCCCGTCCGGCACGGCCGCCGCCATCACGGCGGCCCCGGTGAACCAGGGCAGGCCCTCGTAGCAGAGGGCGACCGCCGAGTTGCCCCACCAGCCGTTGCGCTTCAGGCGCAGGGGCGGCGCGCTGTAGATCCAGGCCAGCACGAGGCCGAACAGGGCGGCGCCGAGGATCCAGGGGCCGAGGGCCGCGGCGACGAGGAGCGACAGGAGTGTCCAGCCGGCGGCGACGTAGAGACCCCAGCGCCCGGGCACCCGCCCCGAGGGGATCGGCCGGTGCGGTTCGTTGATGGCGTCGACGTGGCGATCGTACCAGTCGTTGACGGCCTGGGAGGTGGCGCAGACCAGGGGGCCGGCCAGGATCACCCCGGCGGCGATCACCGGCCACTGCCCGGAGGGCGAGGCGCCCGAGGACACCACCCCGCAGGTGAAGGCCCACATCGGCGCGAACCATGTGATCGGCTTCAGGAGCTCGACGAGGGCGCTGGGTGCAGGCGTTGCCATGGCGCGACGCTAGATTTTTACGCGCACAGGTGTCAATTTTGATTTACAACATCTTCGTGAAGCCGCCCGCGGCGAGAAATATAATACAATTTTTGCGGCGGAGATCTCGCGGTGACACCCGCCGGAGGCGTCAGGCCTCGTCGACGGCGTCTCGTCCGTCGAGGTCGCCGATGCCGTAGCGGTGCATCTTGGCGTAGAGGCCCTGACGGCTCAAGCCGAGCATCTCGGCCGCCGAGGCCCGGTTGTCGCGGGTGATGCGCAGGGCGGCCTCGATGCACAGGCGCTCGATCAGGTCGGTCGATTCGCGCACCAGGTTCTTCATCGAGACGCGCCCGACGAGTTCGGTCATCTGCTCGACGGAGCGCGGCAGCTCGCGGCCGCCGGAGACCGCCGCGGCGCGCCGCGGCGTGGCGCGCAAGGTGAAGCCGATGCAGGGCTGGCTCCCGCCCGTGACCGTGACCGCGGCGACCTCCACATCCTCGAGGCTGCCGTAGGCGCCGCGGATATGGGTGGGGAAGTGGCGCACGGAGCCGTGCTGGGCCAGCGTGGAGAACAGGGCCGCGGCCTCGGATTCCTCGCGCCCGATCCAGGTGTCGAGGGGCTGGCCGCGGACCTGCTCCTCGGTGGCGAGCTGGATCAGGTCGAGGAAGGCCGGATTCGCCGTCAGCACCCTGCGGGACGGATCGGTGACGACGAAGCCCTCCGGCAGGTTCCGCAGCACGTCGAGGGCGCCGGCACCGGTGCGGGCCGCACCCGTCTCCGCCGGCTCCGGCGCGGCGAGGCGCACGAGGATGCTGGTGGCGTTCTCCTGGCGGAACAGCGAGGCGGCGACCCGGACCGTGCCGCGTCCGTGCCCGAGCCTGGCCTCGAGGTCCGCGGCCTGCCCCGTCACCCGGAGCCCGGCGAACAGCGATTCGAGATCGCGGGCGCCGCCGGCGTCGAACAGGTCGACGGCGTCCTGCCCGAGGATCCGCTTCTCGGCACGGCCGATCAGGCGCGAGGCGGCCGGATTGACCTCGGTCACCCGGCGCGTGGCGGCGTCGACCACGAGGACCGGCTCGGACCCGAGCTGGAACAGCAGGCGGTAGCGGGTCTCGGCCCCGCGCATGCGCAGGTAGTCGCGCTCCAGGGCCTGCTGCGTCTCGGCCAGGGTCCGCTGCAGCGAGGCCATGGCGCGCAGGTTTCGACCGAGCACGAGGATCTGCCCGTCCTTCGCCAGCCGCATCGCAGCGTAGCGCACGGGCAGGTCGGTGCCGGTGGGCGAGAGGTGGTTCACCTGGCGCCAGCGGGTGACCGCGTTGGGCGCGGCATCCTTGAGGAGGGCGGCGATCTTCGGGCGGCTCTCCACCGTCACGGTGTCGACCCAGGGACGGCCGAGCCAGGTGTCGCAGCCCTCGTCCGCGAGATCGGCGCTGCCGAAGGTCGCTTCACGGATCACGCCGTCGCCGTCGATGACCAGGGACAGGTCCGTCGCGGCAGCCACCAGCAATCCCGCCGCCTGCGCGTCGAGGGGTCCGAGTGACTTTTGAAGCGCCGCGAGCGCATGGCTCGCGGCAGGAAGCACCAGGCTGGTCACGGATCACCACGTCGGGCTGTGATCGGGCAGATCGGTTCGGGCAGGTCGGATCAGTGCGGGAGGCTGTTTCGATCTGGTGTATCTTTCAGCAGGGTCTGACCGGCAGATCAAGCAAGCATTCGGCAACGGACAGGGCGGTGCGGGCGTCGCCGGCGCTCGCATCGGCTCCGACCCGCCGAAAGCTGTCGGGATCGTCCATGAAGGCGGGGCCGCCGACGACGACCCGGAGCGCCGCGTTTCGCGAGTTGCGGCGCAGGGCCGTCACGGTCTCGGTCATCGTCGGCAGCAGGGTCTCGCAGGCGAGGGAGAGGCCGACGATGTCGAACCATTCCTCCCGGATGCACCGCAGGGCGTCCTCGTCCGGCCGGGTGAGGGTACAGGTCACGGACCAGCCCGCCTCGCGAAAGAACTGTTCGACCACGGTCAGGCCAAACCTGTGGGAATCTCCCGGACAGGGCAGCAGCAGGATCTTCCGGTTGACGGCCGGCGCCTCGGCCTCGCTGCGAAATCGGCTCGTGATCTCCCGCATGATCCGCTGCAGCCGGCCCATGGCGCGCGTTACTTCGACGAAGTCGCAGAGATCCTCCTCCCACAGGGCGCCGAGGTGGCGCGCCGTCGGCGCCATGAGATCGAGGAGGAGGCTGTCGGTCCCGAGGCCGCTCGCCAGGAGCTCGGCGAGCCGGCCCTCCACGTCGTCGCCGGCCGGATCGAGCATCAGGGTCGTGAAGGCCGCGATCTGCTCCGCGCTCGGCAGCACCTCCGTCGGCTCGGGGGCCGGCTCGACCCGGTGGGCCAGCATCAGGCGGGGAATGATCTCGGCTTCGACGACGCGCGCGAGGTCCCGCTGCAGGCGGATCGCTTCCCCGAACACCGCGAGCTGCGCCGTCACCCCGGCCTCGCACAGGTCCGCGACATCCCGACTGGATGGTTCGTAGCGCAGACGATCCGCGAACTGCCTCACATCATCCATTGGTCCCTCCCAATGTGGCTGACGGCTTGTTTCTGTCGGTTCGATCTTGCGCGTCGAATTCCGGGTCTTCTGAGTTCGCGCCTCAGTACCCCGGCGCCGGGGAGGGCCGGCCGTGCCGACACCTGCAATGAAGCTGCACGATACGCTCGAAATGCGCTTTATCAATAGAAGCGCTATAACTATTTTGCATTCAATCTGTCATCAGCTTTTGACGTAAAGCTGGCTTGACACCTTTGGGCCACCTTCCTAACCTCACTTCAACGAAGCCCGGCGACCCGCTCGCACAGGCTTCCGAAAGGGGGGCGGACAGCATGATCCGGAGAGCGGACAGGCCCAGGCGACCTCTCTACGACGCCGAGCAGCGCGCCCGCCGCGACGCCACCCGCTGGACCCTGGTCCAGGGCGTCCTGGCCCCCCTTCAATTCCTCGTGTTCGCCGTGAGCCTCGGGCTCGTCCTGCGCACCCTGTGGACGGGGGAGGGCGCCGGTGCCGCCAACGCCTCCGTGGTGGTCAAGACCCTCGTCCTCTACGCGATCATGGTCACGGGCTCGATCTGGGAGAAGGCGGTGTTCGGCCGCTACCTGTTCGCCCCGGCCTTCTACTGGGAGGACATGGTCAGCATGCTGGTGCTGGCCCTGCACAGCGCCTACCTCGTGGCCTTGGCCACGGGCGCCCTCGACACCGGCGGCCTGATGCTCCTCGCGCTCGCCGCCTACGCGTCCTACGCCGTCAACGCCGCGCAGTTCCTTCTGAAGCTCCGGGCCGCCCGGCTCGAGGCGATGCCGTCCGGCCTCGTCGCGGAGGGCGCGCGATGAACGCCCACGCGCCGATCCCCACCCTTGATGCGGGCTGCGACATCCGCCAGGAGCGCGGCCAGCGGGCGGTGTTCTGCGGGCTCACCGGCATCGTCTGGCTTCACCGCAAGATCCAGGACGCCTTCTTCCTCGTGGTCGGCTCGCGCACCTGCGCCCACCTCATCCAGTCCGCCGCCGGGGTGATGATCTTCGCCGAGCCGCGCTTCGCCACTGCGATCCTCGACGAGCGGGATCTCGCCGGCCTCGTCGATGCCAACGAGGAGCTCGACCGGGTGGTCCGCCGCCTCATCGAGCGCCGCCCCGACATCCGCCTGCTGTTCCTCGTCGGCTCCTGCCCCTCGGAAGTGATCAAGCTCGACCTGTCGCGCGCGGCCCAGCGCCTGTCCCGCACGTTCCATCCCGACGTGCGGGTGCTGAGCTACTCGGGCAGCGGCATCGAGACCACCTTCACGCAAGGAGAGGATGCTTGCCTCGCCGCCCTGGTGCCCGAGATGCCCCGCGCCGCCGAGGCCGACGCGCCGGCGCTCCTGGTGGTCGGGGCCCTGGCCGACGTGGTCGAGGATCAGTTCGCCCGGCTGTTCGCGGATCTCGGCATCGCCGAGGTCGCGTTCCTGCCGGCCCGGCGTGCCGGAGCGCTGCCGAAGGTCGGGCCGAACACCCGCTTCCTCCTCGCCCAGCCCTTCCTCGCCGACACGGCCCGCGCGCTGGAGGCGCGGGGCGCCGGGCGTATCGCCGCGCCGTTCCCCCTCGGGGCCGAGGGCACCACCGGCTGGCTCGCCGCCGCCGCCGAAACCTTCGACGTGCCGGCGGAACGCTTCGCCCGCGTCACCGCCCCCGGGCGCGCCCGCGCCGCCATCGCCCTCGACCTCTACCGGGCCCGGCTCGCCGGCCGGCGGGTGTTCTTCTTCCCCGATTCGCAGCTCGAACTGCCGCTCGCCCGCTTCCTGTCCCGCGAGATGGGGGCGGAACTGATCGAGGTCGGCACGCCCTACCTGCACCGCCAGCACCACGCGCCAGAATTGGCCCTGCTGCCCGCCGGCACCCGGGTCGTGGAGGGCCAGAACCTCGACGCGCAGATGGACCGCTGCCGGGCGGAGAAGCCCGATCTCACGGTCTGCGGCCTCGGCCTCGCCAACCCGCTCGAAGCCGAGGGCCTGCCGACCAAGTGGTCGATCGAGCTGCTGTTCACCCCGATCCAGGGCTACGACCAGGCCGGGGACCTCGCCGAACTGTTTTCGCGGCCGCTGAAGCGGCGCGACCGGCTGGAGGTCTGAGGCCATGCAGCTCACGCTCTGGACCTACGAGGGGCCGCCCCATATCGGCGCTATGCGGATCGCCACCGCCATGAAGGGCCTGCACTATGTGCTGCACGCCCCCCAGGGCGACACCTACGCCGACCTGCTCTTCACCATGATCGAGCGGCGCGACGCCCGCCCGCCGGTGACCTACACCACCTTCCAGGCCCGGGATCTCGGCGCCGACACCGCCGCGATCTTCCAAGACGCCGTGGCGCAGGCCTACGCGCGCTTCCACCCGCAGGCGATGATCGTCGGCGCCTCCTGCACCGCCGAGCTGATTCAGGACGATCCAGGCGGCCTCGCCCGCGCCCTCGACCTGCCGATCCCGATCATCCCGCTCGAACTCCCGGCCTACCAGAAGAAGGAGAACTGGGGCGCCTCGGAGACCTTCTACCGCCTCGTCCGGGCGCTCGCCGCCGGCGCGCCGACGCCCCGTGCGGAGCGCCGCCCGCTCTGCAACGTCCTCGGTCCGACCGCCCTCGGCTTCCGCCACCGCGACGACCTCGTCGAGATCACCAGAATCCTGGCCGCGCTCGGCATCGACCTGAACGTCGTCGCGCCGCTCGGCGCGACCCCGGCCGATCTCGGGCGCCTCGGCGCGGCGGACTTCAACGTCGTGCTCTATCCCGAGATCGCCCGCGCCGCCGGCCTGCACCTGCAGAAGACCTTCGGCCAGCCGATGGTCGAGATCGTCCCGATCGGCGTCCAGGCCACCATCCGGTTCGTCGAGGCGGTGGCCGCCGCGGCGGGCGTCGATCCCACGCCGGTCCTCGCCGGCGCCCCCTCGCGCCTGCCCTGGTACTCGCGCTCGGTCGATTCGACCTACCTCACCGACAAGCGCGTCTTCATCTTCGGCGACGCCACTCACGCGCTCGCCGCCGCCCGGGTCGCCGCCACCGAACTCGGCTTCAAGGTGGTGGGTCTGGGCACCTACACCCGCGAATTCGCCCGCGAGGTCCGTGCCGAGGCGGCGCTCCACGGCATCCAGGCCACGATCACCGACGACTACCTCGACGTCGAGGCGGCGATCCAGGTCGCGGGGCCGGAACTCGTGCTCGGCACACAGATGGAGCGCCACATCGCCAAGCGCCTGGGGCTGCCCTGCGCGGTGATCTCGGCCCCGATCCATGTCCAGGATTTCCCGGCCCGCCACTCGCCGCAGATGGGGTTCGAGGGCGCCAACGTCCTGTTCGACACCTGGGTCCATCCCCTGATGATGGGCCTGGAGGAGCACCTGCTCGGCATGTTCCGCGAGGATGCCGAGTTCCACGGAGAGGCGACGCCGTCGCATCTCGGGCCGGGCCACGCCGTCGCGCCGGCCCCGACCCTGCCGGAGGTGCTGCCGGCGCAAGCCGACCCGATCCTCCTGACCTGGGCGAGCGATGCCGAGAGGGAACTGAAGAAGATCCCGTTCTTCGTGCGGGGCAAGGCCCGCGCGAACACCGAGCGCTTCGCGCGGGAACGCGCCCTGCCGCTCATCACCGTCGAGACCCTGTACGATGCCAAAGCGCATTTCGGACGCTGAGCGCCCGGCGCTCCGGGTCGTCCTCGTGACGATGGACAATCACGTGGCGAGCGCCCTGGAGCGCGCCCGCCAGCGGCTCGCCCGCGACCTGCCCGGCCTCGTCCTCGATTTCCACGCGGCCGCCGCCTGGGACACGGACCCCGCCGCCCTGGAGGCCTGCCGCGCCGACATCGCGCGGGGCGACATCGTCATCTCCACCATGCTGTTCATGGACGAGCACGTCCGCGCCATCCTGCCGGCGCTCCTGGCGCGGCGGCCGCATTGCGACGCGATGATCGGCTGCCTCTCGGCCAGCGACGTGGTGAAGACCACCCGCCTGGCCCGCTTCGACATGGACGGCACCAAGCGCGGCGCCCTGGATTTCCTCAAGAAGCTGCGCGGCAAGCCCGGTGCCCAGGGCAACGGCGCCCGCCAGATGGCGATGATCCGGAAGCTGCCCAAGATCCTGCGCTTCATCCCGGGCTCGGCCCAGGACGTGCGGGCCTACTTCCTCACCTTGCAATACTGGCTCTCGGGCTCGGACGAGAACATCGCCAACCTCGTGCGCTTCCTCGCCGGGCGCTACGCCGCCGGTCCGCGCGAGAGCTGGCGCCGGATCGCGGCCGCGCCCGCGCCCCTGAGCTATCCCGAGACCGGCCTCTACCATCCGCGCATGGCCGGCCGGATCGGCGAGGACGTGACGAAGGTGCCGACGCCCGCCGGCCCGGTGAAGGGCCGCGTCGGCCTCCTCGTCATGCGTTCCTACGTGCTGGCCGGGAACACCGCCCATTACGACGGCGTCGTCGCCGCCCTGGAGGCGCGGGGGCTCGCCGTCGTGCCGGCCTTCGCCAGCGGCCTGGACAACCGCCCGGCCGTCGACGCGTTCTTCCGCCGCGACGGCCGCCCGACCATCGACGCCCTCGTCTCGCTCACCGGCTTCTCCCTGGTGGGCGGCCCGGCCTACAACGACGCCGCGGGCGCCCAGGCGCTGCTCGCCGAACTCGACGTGCCCTACCTCGCCGCCCACGCCCTCGAGTTCCAGACCCTGGAGCAGTGGGAGGGCTCGGACCGCGGCCTCTCGCCGGTCGAGGCCACCATGATGGTGGCGATCCCCGAGCTCGACGGCGCGACCAGTCCGATGGTGTTCGGCGGGCGCTCCAGCCGTTCGCTGGGCTCATCCGCCCGCGACATGGTCGTGCACCCCGAGCGCGCCGACATGCTCGCCGCCCGCATCGAGCGCCTCGTTGCCCTGCGCCGCAAGGCGCGGGCCGAGCGCCGGGTCGCCATCGTACTGTTCGGCTTCCCGCCCAATGCCGGCAGCATCGGCACCGCCGCCTTTCTGTCGGTCTACCACTCGCTCCACAACACCCTCGCGGCCATGAAGGCCGAGGGCTACGCGGTCGAGGTGCCCGAGAGCGTCGACGCCCTGCGCGAGGCCGTGCTCGCCGGCAACGCCGCTCGGTTCGGCACGCCCGCCAACGTCCATCACCGCATCCCCGCTGACGAGCATGTCCGGCGCGAGCGGCACCTCGCCGAGATCGAGGCGCAATGGGGTCCGGCGCCCGGGCGCCAGAACAGCAACGGCGCCCAGATCTTCGTGCTCGGGGCCCAGTTCGGCAACGTCTTCGTCGGCGTGCAGCCGGGCTTCGGCTACGAGGGCGACCCGATGCGCCTCCTGTTCGAGCGCGGCTTCGCCCCGACCCACGCCTTCTCGGCCTTCTACCGCTACCTGCGCGAGGATTTCCGCGCCGATGCCGTGCTGCATTTCGGCACCCACGGGGCGCTCGAATTCATGCCCGGCAAGCAGACCGGCCTCTCCGGCGCCTGCTGGCCGGAGCGTCTGATCGGCGCCCTGCCGCATGTCTACCTCTACGCCGCCAACAATCCCTCCGAGGGCCTGCTGGCCAAGCGCCGCTCCGCCGCCACCCTGGTGAGCTACCTGACCCCGAGTCTGGCCCAGGCCGGGCTCTATCGCGGCCTCATCGACCTCAAGGCCTCGATCGAGCGCTGGCGCGGCCTGGAGCCGGGCGCCGTGGCCGAGCGCCGCGACCTCGCCGATTTGATCCAGGCGCAGGGCGCCGGTCTCGACCTCGTGGCCGCCGAGCCGGTCTGGGACGCCGACCTCGCCGGCCAGGTGCACCGCCTGGCCACGGCCCTGCACGAGCTGGAGCACACCCTGATCCCGCACGGTCTGCACGTGACGGGCGCGGCCACGCCGCCGGAGGAGCGGACCGACATCCTCCTCGCCCTGGCGGAAGCCAGCCACGGCCTCGTCCCCGAGCGGGCCGGCCTCGCGGCTCTGGTGGCCGGCGCGGCCATCGACGTGGCCCTGGCCCAGGGCGGCCTCGGCCTCACCGAGGCGAACCGCGCCGCCTTCGCGTCCCTGCGCCGGACCGATCTCCTGTTGTCACAGGATCACGAGATCCGGGGGCTGCTCGCGGCCCTCGACGGCCGCTTCGTCGCCCCCGTGGCCGGCGGCGACCTCCTGCGCAACCCGGACATCCTGCCGACGGGACGCAACCTGCACGGCTTCGACCCCTACCGGCTGCCCTCCGCCTTCGCGCTGGCCGACGGCGCCCGCCAGGCGGCTCGCCTTCTCGCCCGCTACCGCGACGAGGGCGCGGCGCTGCCCGAGAGCATCGCCCTGGTGCTCTGGGGCACCGATAATCTGAAGAGCGAGGGCGGCCCCATCGCCCAGGCCCTGGCGCTGATCGGCGCGGCCCCGCGCTTCGACGGCTACGGCCGCCTCTGCGGCGCCACCCTGATTCCGCTGGAGACCCTTGGGCGCCCCCGCATCGACGTGGTCGTGACGCTGTCGGGGATCTTCCGCGATCTCCTGCCGCTGCAGACCAAGCTCCTGGCGGAGGCCTCCTACCTGGCGGCCACCGCCGACGAGCCGGTGGAGGTCAACTTCGTGCGCAAGCACGCCCTGGTGCTCCAGGCCGAGCACGGCATCGACCTCGAGACCGCGGCGCTCCGGGTCTTCTCCAACGCGGAGGGCACCTACGGCGCCAACGTCAACGCGCTTGTGGAATCCGGCCGGTGGGAGGACGGCGACGAAATCTCCGAGACCTTCGCCCGGCGCAAGTCCTTCGCCTACGGCCGCACCGGCGTACCGACCGCCCAGCGGGCCCTGATGGGCGCCGTGCTGGCCACCGTCGACCTCGCCTACCAGAACCTCGATTCCGTCGAGGTCGGCGTGACCTCGGTGGACCATTACTTCGACGGTCTCGGCGGCATGGGCCGCGCCGTCGCCAAGGCCCGCGGCGAGGCGGTGCCGATCTTCATCAGCGACCAGACCCGCGGCGAGGGCGTGGTCCGGACCCTGACCGAGCAGGTCTCCCTGGAGACCCGCACCCGCATGCTCAACCCGAAATGGACCGAGGGCATGCTCGGCCACGGCTACGAGGGCGTGCGCCAGATCGAGGCGCACCTCACCAACACCCTGGGCTGGTCGGCCACCACCAACGGCGTCGCCCCCTGGATCTACCAGCGCATCACCGAGACCTACGTCCTCGACCCCGCCATGCGCGCGCGCATGGCGGCCCTCAACCCGACCGCTTCGGCCAAGGTGGCTCACCGGCTGATCGAGGCGCACCAGCGCGGCTTCTGGACCCCCGACGCGGAGACGCGCGACGCGCTCGACCGCGCCGAGGAGGAACTGGAAGACCGCGTCGAAGGCATCACCGCAGGGGTCGCCGCATGAACATCGCCATCCGCAATCCCGTCGCCGCGCGCCAGCCCGAGGGCAGCGTCCAGGTCGAGCTCGACCCGAACCTGAAGATCGGCACCGCCAAGGTGTTCGCCGTCTACGGCAAGGGCGGCATCGGCAAGTCGACCACCTCGTCGAACCTGTCGGTGGCGTTCTCCAAGCTCGGCAAGCGCGTGCTGCAGATCGGCTGCGACCCCAAGCACGATTCGACCTTCACGCTGACGAAGCGCCTCGCCCCGACCGTGATCGATGCCCTGGAGGCCGTGCAGTTCCACTCCGAGGAGCTGCGCATCGAGGACTTCGTCGCCGAAGGCTACAACGGCGTCATGTGCGTCGAGGCCGGCGGCCCCCCTGCGGGCACCGGCTGCGGCGGCTACGTCGTCGGCCAGACGGTGAAGCTCCTGAAGGAGCACCACCTCCTGGAAGACACCGACGTGGTGATCTTCGACGTGCTCGGCGACGTGGTCTGCGGCGGCTTCGCCTCGCCGCTCCAGCACGCCGATCAGGCGCTGATCGTCACCGCCAACGACTTCGACTCGATCTTCGCCATGAACCGGATCGTGGCGGCGATCCACGCCAAGGCGAAGAACTACCCCGTGCGGCTCGGCGGGGTCATCGCCAACCGCTCGGCCAAGACCGACGAGATCGACCGCTTCAACGCCGCCGTCGGCCTGGAGCGCATCGCCCACTTCCCCGATCTCGACGTGGTCCGGCGCTCGCGCCTGAAGAAGGCGACCCTGTTCGAGATGGAGGAGACGCCCGAACTCCTGGCCGTCACCACCGAGTACATGCGCCTGGCCGCCCATCTCTGGGCCGGCGGCAAGCCGCTCGATGCGATCCCCATGAAGGACCGCGACCTGTTCGAATTCCTCGGCTTCGATTGAGGGGGAGCGCGCCATGACCTCGCCCGGCTACGCGGCCCGCCGCTCGCAGCTCACCACCTACTTCGACCGCACCGCCGTCGAGGCCTGGGCCCGGCTGACCTCGGACGCCCCGGTCTCGAAGATCCGCGCCACGGTGCGGGCCGGGCGCGACGCCATGCGGGCCAATCTCCTGTCCTGGCTGCCCGCCGACCTCACCGGCCGGCGCCTCCTCGACGCCGGCTGCGGCACCGGCGCCCTCAGCCTGGAGGCCGCCCGCCGCGGCGCCGAGGTGGTCGCCATCGACGTCTCGCCGACCCTGATCGGGCTGGCCCGCGAGCGCACGAGCCTGTCGGGCCCGGGGCGCATCGACTTCCGGGTCGGCGACATGCTGGACCCGGATCTCGGCCGCTTCGACTTTGTGGTCGCGATGGATTCGCTGATCCACTACGCCACGCCCGACATCGTCCGGGCGCTCGCCGCCCTGGCCGGGCGGACCGACGCCGCGATCCTGTTCACGGTGGCGCCGCGCACGCCGCTCCTGACCCTGATGCACATGGCCGGCCGGGCCTTCCCGCGCGGCGACCGGGCGCCCGCCATCGTCCCCGTGGGCGAGGCGGACCTGCGCCGGCGTGTGGCGGCGGAGCCCGCCCTGGCCGGCCTCGGGATCGCGCGCGCGCGCCGGGTGAACAGCGGGTTCTACCTGTCCCAGGCCTTCGAACTCCGGCGGGTCCCATGACCCGCCTCGGCGCCTCCCTGTCCCGCGCGATCCAGCGCGTCGGCCCCGGCTTCCTCCCCTTCGCCGACGCGGCGACGGCGGAGCTGCCCATGGGGCGCCTGCTCCGGCTCGCCCTGTTCCAGGTCACGGTCGGGATGGCCGCGGTGCTGCTCATCGGCACCCTGAACCGGGTGATGATCGTCGAGCTGGCGGTGCCGGCCTGGATCGTGGCCGTGATGCTGTCCCTGCCGCTGATCTTCGCGCCGTTTCGCGCGCTCGTCGGGTTCCGTTCGGATACGCACCGCTCGGTCCTGGGCTGGCGCCGGGTGCCCTACATCTGGTTCGGCACGCTGCTGCAGTTCGGCGGGCTCGCCATCATGCCCTTCGCCCTGCTGATCCTGTCGGGCGACACCACCGGGCCGGCCTGGCCCGGCCACGTCGCCGCCGCGCTCGCCTTCGTCATGGTGGGGGCGGGCCTGCACACCACCCAGACGGTCGGCCTGGCGCTCGCCACCGACCTCGCCCCCGCCCATGCGCGGCCGCGCGTGGTGGCGCTCCTCTGCGTCATGCTGCTGGCCGGCATGGTCGTGAGCGCCGTCGCCTTCGGGCTCCTGCTGGCCGATTTCTCGGCCCTGCGCCTGATCAAGGTGATCCAGGGCGCCGCCCTCCTGACCATCGTGCTGAACGGCATCGCCCTCTGGAAGCAGGAGCCCCGCGCCCCCGGCCGCACGGCACGCGCGTTGCCCCGGCCGGCCTTCTCGGACTCCTGGGCGCTCTATGCCGGCAAGGGCCGGGCGCGCCGCCGCCTCGTCGCCACCGGGCTCGGCACCGCCGCCTTCTCCATGCAGGACATCCTGCTGGAACCCTATGGCGGGCAGATCCTGCACCTGCCGGTGGCGGCCACCACGGCGCTCACCGCCCTGCTGGCCGCCGGCGGCGGACTCGGGCTCCTCGTCGCCGCGCGCTGGCTCGACCGGGGCGGCGACGCCTTCCGGGTCGCGGCCTCCGGCGCGGTGGTGGGCATCGCGGCCTTCTCCGCGGTGGTCTTCGCCGCGCCCCTCGATTCCGCCCGGCTCTTCGCCGTGGGGGTCTTCCTGATCGGCCTCGGCGGCGGTCTCTTCGCACACGGCACGCTCACCGCCTCCATGGCCAAGGCCGGCCCCGAGGATACCGGCCTCGCTCTTGGCGCCTGGGGCGCCGTCCAGGCGAGCGCCGCCGGCCTCGCCATCGCGGCCAGCGGCATCCTGCGGGATCTGGGCGCGCATCTCGCCGAATCCGGCCGGCTCGGCGAGGCGCTGAACCTGCCCTCCACCGGATACCTCATCGTCTACCATCTCGAGATCGCGCTGCTGTTCGCGACGCTGCTGGCCATCGGCCCGCTCGTCCGCGCCGAGAGCCGCACGCCGCTCCCGCGATCCCTGCCCCGCTCAGCCTGAAGGAGACCGGCCATGCCGAGAGGTGAAATCACGGGCTACGTCGACGTCGCGCAGGTGGTCCTCTACGCGTTCTGGATCTTCTTCGCCGGCCTCGTCTTCTACCTGCGCCGCGAGGATCGCCGCGAGGGCTACCCGCTCGAATCCGAGGCCGCCCGCGGCCGAGCGATGCCGCCCGACCCGTTCCTGATCCCGTCGCCGAAGGCGTTCCTCCTCTCCAACGGCCACGTGAAGCACGCGCCCCAGACCGGGGAGCGCACCCCCTGGACCTACCGCGGCCACAAGCACGAGGTCTGGCCGGGCGCGCCCCTGGAGCCCGAGACGGACGGCCTGCACGACGCCATCGGTCCCGGCTCCTACGCCAACCGCGAGGACAGCCACGACGAGACCTGGGACCGCGAGAAGCGGATCGTGCCCCTGCGGGTGGCCGACCACTTCGTGGTCCACGAGCTCGGCCCGAACCCCATCGGCATGTCGGTCTTCGGCGCCGATCGGCAGGTGGCCGGCACGGTGAGCGACCTCTGGGTCGACCGGGGTGAATCCATGGTGCGCTACTACGAGGTCGAGCTCGGCGCCGGCGGCCGGCGGGTGCTGATGCCCGCTACTTTCTGCCGGACCGGCCGGTTCTCGCAGACGGTGACGTGCGAAGCCCTGCTGGCGCACCAGTTCGCCGACGTCCCCACCACCAAGGACCCGGATTCGGTCACCCTCAACGAGGAGGAGCGGATCATGGCGTTCTACGGCGGCGGCACCCTCTACGCGACGCCCACCCGGCAGGAGGCCATCCTGTGAGCCGGTCCATCGAGCGGCCCGCGCCGCAGCCCTCCACCAAGCGGCCCGGGCCGCACCTGCCCGCCAACGCCTTCGACGCGCCGCCGGGCCTGCCGGCGCCGCTGCCGGCCGGCGAGCACATCCTCTGGCAGGGCCGCCCCTGCGGCTTCGGCATCGCCTTCCGGGCGCTGCATCTGCGCCTCGTCGGCCTCTGGTTCGCCGGGCTCGCCCTCTGGGCGGCGCTGCCCGCGGCCCTGTCCGGACGGGTCCTGGAGGCGGCCTCGATCGCCCTGCCGACCCTGGCGATCGGCACCGGCGCCGTGCTGCTCCTCGGACTTCTCGGCTGGCTCTCAGCCCGCACCACCACCTACACCGTCACCAACCGCCGGGTGGTCCTGCGGGTGGGCATCGCCCTGCCGATGACCCTGAACCTGCCCTTCGCGCTGGTAGAATCGGCCGGCTGCCGCCTTTACCGCGACGGCAGCGCCGACTTGCCCTTGCGCCTGCGCCCGGGCAACCGGGTCGCCTACCTCCACCTCTGGCCCCATGCCCGGCCCTGGCACGTCAACCGCCCCGAGCCGATGCTGCGCACGGTGGCGCAGGGCGCCGAGGTGGCCGAGATCCTGGCCCGCGCGCTGGCCGCCCATCGTGCGGCGCCGGAGGAGGCGGCCGGCCCGGTCATCCTGCGGCCGCGGGTGGCGCCCGGCCCGCGCCTCGCCACCGCGAGCTGACGGAGACGATCATGAACCCCCATCCGCTCGCCAGAACCGCCGGCCGGACCTCCCAGGCCCTCGTGGCCGGCGTCGGCCTCCTCGTCGCCTTCGTGGTCGCCGCCGTCACCGTCGGCCGGGTCGAGAGCATCGGCCTGACCCGGATGGAGCCGGCCCGCCCCGTCCAGAGCCTCGCCCTGCGCGTCGACGACGCGACGGACGGCTCGATCACCCTGCGGGACGCCGAGCACGGCGACCTCGTCGCCACGGTCCGCCCGGGCGAGGACAACTTCATCCGCGCCACCCTGCGGGGCTTCGCACAGGGCCGGCTCCGGGCCGGCCTGCCGCGCGACGTCCCCTTCCGGCTGACGCGGTTCGACGACGGCGCCCTCCGGCTCGACGACGCGCTCACCGGGCGCAGCGTCGATTTCGGCGCCTTCGGGCCCTCGAACTTCGCGGCCTTCGCCCGCCTGATGCCCCGAGACGGAGCCGCACGATGATGGCCTGGCTGAACGGACGCCGCAGCGTCGACGTCCCCTGCACCGTCGAGATCGAGCAGACGCCCGAGAGCCTGCACGCCCACGTGGTCCTCGACGCGGCCTTCGAGATCGAGCCCGGCGACGCCGTGCAGGTGCACGACGCCCCGACCTCGGTGCCCTACGGCGAACGCCTCGTGGTGCGCCGGACCGCCACCGTGACCCGCGCCGGCCGCCTGGAGCGGCTCTGGACCAAGCTCGCGGGCCACCTCGAACTCACCGAACTCTACGAAGTCAGCTTTTCCGAGAGGAGGCGCCTGTGACCGCAGCGATCCAGCAGCCCATCCCGAAGCTTCCCCTGAACGAGGCGACCCGGGCCGCGCAGGAGACGACCTTCCTGTCGCCGCGCTTCTACACCACGGATTTCGAGGAACTCGACCGAACCGACGTCGAGCCGGTCCGGGCGGAGTGGAACAAGCTCATCGCGGAATTGCGCGCTGACCCGAACAAGCGTCACTTCACCCGCAACGCGGATTTCGACTGCGACATGTCCGGGCTCGACCCGGCCCTGCGCAAGGAATTCATGGATTTCCTGGTCTCGTCGATCACCGCCGAGTTCTCGGGCTGCGTGCTCTATGCCGAGATGCGCAAGCGGGCGAAGAACCCGGACATCCGCGAGCTGTTCGGCTTCATGAGCCGCGACGAGGCGCGGCACGCCGGGTTCATCAACGACGTGCTGAAGGATTTCGGCATCGGCGTGGACCTTGGCTTCCTGACGAAGTCGAAGAAGTACACCTTCTTCCGGCCGAAGTTCATCTTCTACGCCACCTACCTGTCCGAGAAGATCGGCTACGCCCGCTACATCACGATCTTCCGCGAACTGGAGCGCAAGCCCGAGCGCCGCTTCCACCCGATCTTCAAGTGGTTCGAGAAGTGGTGCAACGACGAGTTCCGTCACGGCGAGGCCTTCGCCCTGCTGATGCGCGCCAACCCGAAGCTGACCTCGGGCGTGAACCGCTACTGGATCAAGTTCTTCCTCCTGGCGGTCTTCGCCACGATGTATGTCCGCGACCATTGCCGGCCGGCCTTCCACGAGGCGCTCGGGGTCGATCCGACCGACTACGACTTCCAGGTCTTCCGGATCACCTCGGAGATCTCGAAGCAGACTTTCCCCCTGACACTGGATCTCGACAATCCGCGCTTCAAGCGGGCGCTGGACCGCCTGCTGGTCTGCTCGGAGAAGATCGCCGACGCCAAGGTGCAGGGGGGTCTCCTCGGCAAGCTCAAGCACGGGTTCTGGATCGCCGCCTCGGCGGTGAACTTCGCCCGGCTCTACGCCCTGCCGACCCTCGACAACCCGATGCCGGCGGAGATCCGCCTCGAGCCGGTCTGGTAGGATGGCGGCCTACGCGCTTCCCGCCCTCTACGCGGTCCTGGTCTGGTGGTTCTCCACCGGCCTGATCCTGCTCCTCGACCACCGCCCGCGCGCCACGCACGGGGTCAGCATGGCGGCGGGCACGGGGGTGCTCGCCCTGGCCCTCTGGGCGATCGGTGCCTCGGCCGGGGATGCCAGCGCGGGAAGCGCCTACGTCGCCTTCACGGCGGCCCTGGTGGTCTGGGGCTGGCAGGAGATGAGCTACTACATGGGTTTCGTCTCCGGCCCGCGGGCGGTCGGCTGCCCCCCGGGCGCCCGGGGCTTCCGGCGCTTCCGGGCGGCGGCGGCCACCAGCCTCTGGCACGAGGCGGCCATCGTCGCCGGCGGCCTCGCGATCCTGGCCCTGACCTGGGGCCAGCCGAACCACTTCGCCCTGTGGACCTACCTCGTCCTGTGGGGGATGAACCTCTCGGCCCGCCTCAACCTGTTCCTCGGGGTGCGCAATCTCAACGCCGAGTTCCTGCCCGAGCACCTCGCCTATCTCGGCAGCTACCTGCGGGTGCGCGCCATGAACCCGCTGTTCCCGGTCTCGGTGACGGCGGCCGCCCTGGCCACCGCCGCCCTGGCGCTGGCCGCGCTCGCCGAGGGCGTCAGCGCCCACGAGGTCGCGGGCCTCAGCATCCTGGCGACTCTGATGGCGCTCGCCACCCTGGAGCACGGCTTCCTGATGCTGCCGCTGCCCTCGGCCGCGCTCTGGCAATGGAGCCTGCCGAAAGCGGCGCGCGGCGGCCCGGTGCCGTCGCCGGTCCCGGCCGCGCGCGGGGAGGGGGCCCGCGTCGGCGAGCCCTGCCTCGCCGAGGCCGAAGGGCGCTGAATTTCCCGGTCCGCTCCGGCGGGCCGGCCCAACCGATGCCGCCGCGGCGGCGAGAGAGGCGAGCGGGCCGAAGGCCGCCGTTCACAGGAAGCCCGCCGTTCAACGAGGGAAGGGGACAGGCATGAACTACGAAGAGATCTTCGGCTCTGCTTTGGCCGGCCTGCATCGCGAGGGACGCTACCGCGTCTTCACCGACCTGGAACGGCAGGCGGGCCGCTTCCCGCACGCCACCCACCACACCCCGGCCGGCACCCGGCCGGTCACCGTCTGGTGCTCGAACGACTATCTCGGCATGGGCCAGAACCCGGCCGTGCTCGGGGCCATGCACGAGGCCCTGGACCGCTGCGGCGCCGGGGCCGGCGGCACCCGCAACATCTCGGGCACCAACCACTACCACGTGCTGCTGGAGCGCGAGCTCGCCGACCTCCACGCCAAGGAGGCCGCGCTGCTCTTCACCTCCGGCTACGTCTCGAACTGGGCGGCTTTGGGCACCCTCGGGTCGCAGATGCCCGGCTGCGCGATCTTCTCCGATGCCGGCAACCACGCCTCGATGATCGAGGGGATCAAGGCTGCCCGCGCCGAGCGCCACATCTTCCGCCACAACGACCCCGAGGACCTCGACCGCAAGCTGCGCCTGGTCGACCCGGCCCGGCCGAAGCTCGTGGTCTTCGAGTCCGTGTATTCCATGGACGGCGACATCGCCCCCATCGCTGAGATCTGTGACGTGGCCGAGGCGCACGGCGCGCTCACCTATCTCGACGAGGTCCACGCCGTCGGCCTCTACGGCCCGCGCGGCGGCGGCATCTCCGAGCGCGAGGGCCTCGCCCACCGCCTCGACGTCATCGAGGGCACCCTCGGCAAGGCCTTCGGGGTGCATGGCGGCTACATCACGGGCTCGGCCAAGCTCTGCGACTTCGTGCGCAGCTTCGCCTCGGGCTTCATCTTCACCACTTCCCTGCCGCCGGCTGTGGCGGCGGGCGCGGCGGCCAGCATCCGCCACCTCAAGTCCAGCGGCACCGAGCGCGCCCGCCATCAGGAGCGGGCCGCCACGGTCCGGGCCCGCCTCGACGCCGCCGGCATCCCCTACCTGCCCAACGACAGCCACATCGTCCCGGTGATGGTCTACGACCCCGTGCTGTGCAAGGCAATCAGCGACACGCTGCTCGACGAGTTCGGCATCTACGTCCAGCCGATCAACTACCCCACCGTGCCACGCGGCACCGAGCGCCTGCGCATCACGCCCTCGCCGCTGCACTCGGACGAGGACATCGACCACCTCGTCGACGCCCTGAGCACGATCTGGGGCCGGATGGGCGTCCAGCGCGCGGCGGCCGAGTAGGGCGCACATCGTCCCTTCCCCTGCGCGGGGGAGGGAACCCGCACCAGGCGGTTGAGACGAAGGCGGGAAACCAGACCCATGATCGTGAACGGATCGATCCGAGCGATGCCCCCGAAATCGGTCTCCGCGGCCACCGGCGAGGCGCCGATCCTCCGGGCCGCGGGGCCGGCCAAGGCGGCGCGTCCCGAAGCGGTCGCGTCCCCGCCGACCTTTCCCTTCTCGGCCATCGTCGGCCAGGACGAGATGCGCCGGGCGCTCCTGATCGCGGCCGTCGATCCGTCGGTGGGCGGCGTGCTTGTGTTCGGCGACCGCGGCACCGGCAAGTCGACGGCGATCCGCGGCCTCGCCGCCCTGCTGCCGCCGATGGCGGCGGTCGTCGGCTGCCCCTATGCCTGCGATCCCGGCCGGCCGGCCGAGCACTGCCACCGCTGCCGCGAGCAGGCGGTGCTGCGGGCCGAATCCGTTCCCGTGCCGGTGGTGGACCTGCCGCTCGGGGCCACCGAGGACCGGGTCGTCGGCGCCCTCGACCTGGAGCGCGCCCTGACCCGCGGCGAGAAGGCCTTCGAGCCGGGCCTGCTGGCCCGGGCCAATCGCGGATTCCTCTACATCGACGAGGTCAACCTGCTGGAGGACCACCTCGTCGACCTCCTCCTCGACGTCGCCGCCTCCGGCGTGAACACCGTGGAGCGCGAGGGCCTGAGCATCCGGCATCCCGCCCGGTTCGTGCTCGTGGGCAGCGGCAACCCGGAGGAGGGGGAGCTGCGGCCCCAGCTCCTCGACCGCTTCGGCCTCGCCGTCGAGGTGACGACGCCCACCGACCTGCCGACCCGCATCGACGTGGTCCGCCGCCGCGACGCCTACGAGCGCGATCCGGCGGCGTTCTGCGCCGGCTACGGCAAGGCCGACCGCGCCATCCGCAAGGCGCTCACCGCCGCCCGCGCGCGGTTGCCCGCCCTCGCCGTGCCCGACGCCACCCTGGAGGCCGCCGCGCGGCTCTGCTTGGCGCTCGGCACCGACGGCCTGCGCGGCGAGCTCACGCTGATGCGCACCGCCCGGGCGCTCGCCGCCTACGAGGGCGCTGAGACGGTGAACCTCGACCACCTCGCCCGGATCGCTCCCTCGGCCCTGCGCCACCGCCTGCGCCGCAACCCCCTCGACGAATCCGGCTCCACCGCGCGGGTCGCCCGCGCCGTGGAGGACATCTTGGCCCGATGAGCCCGGCCTGGGTCCGCGCCCTGCGGGTGGCGCGCCTCGCCGCCGCCGATCCGCGCGGCTGCGGCGGCGTCCTCGTCCGGGCCGGGGCCGGCCCGGTGCGCGACCTCTGGCTCGACCGCCTCGCGGGGGAGCTCGCACCGGGCCGGCCCATGCGCCGGATGCCGGCGGGCATCGCCGACGACCGCCTGCTCGGCGGCCTCGACCTCGCCGCGACCCTAGCGGCCGGGCGCCCCGTCGCCCAATCCGGCCTCCTCGCCGAGGCCGATGGCGGCTTCGTCGTCGTGCCGATGGCCGAGCGCCTCGCGCCCGGCACCGCCGCCCGCCTCGCCGCCGCCCTGGATGCCGGCGCGATCCGGGCCGAGCGCGACGGCCTGGCGGCGCGGGCCCCCGCCCGGATCGGCCTGATCCTCCTCGACGAGGGCGAGGGGGACGATGCCCGGGTCCCCGAGGCGCTGGCCGACCGCCTCGCCTTTCGCCTCGACCTCATCGGCCTCGCCTGGGGCGACACCCGCGCCGACGAACCGGCCGACCCGCCGGACCCGGACGAGGCGGCCTTCGATCCCGACGCCGCGGTCGCCGATCTCTGCGCGGTCGCGGCCGAACTCGGCATCCCGTCCCTGCGCGCGCCGCTGCTCGCGCTGCGGGTGGCCCGCCTGCTGGCGGGCGGCGGGGCACTCCGCGCCGAGGACGTCCGCGAGGCCGCCTGCCTCGTGCTTGCGCCGCGCGCGACCCGGCTGCCGCCGAGCACCGAGCAGGCCGAGGCGCCACCCCCGGAACGACCCGAGCCGCCCGCGGCGGACGAGGCCGCGCCCTCCGATGCGGCCCTCGAACCGGGCGCGGAGAGTCTCGTCGAGGCGGCCCGCGCGGCGATCCCGCCCGATCTCCTCGCCCGGCTGGCCCAGGCCGGATCGGCGCCCCAATCCCCGAAGGCGGGCCGCGTCGGCGCCGTGATGCAGGCGCCGCGCAGCGGGCGCCCGGCCGGCACCCGGCCCGGCTCGCCCCGCACCGGCCGCCTCGCGCTGCTGCCGACCCTGCGGGCCGCCGCCCCCTGGCAGCGCCTGCGCGCCGGCGCCGACGCCTCCCCCCGCCTGATCCGGGTCCGCAGCGAGGATTTCCGGATCACCCGGTTCCGCCAGCGCAGCGAGACCACCACCATCTTCGCCGTGGACGCCTCCGGCTCGGCCGCCCTGGAGCGCCTGGCCGAGGCCAAGGGCGCCGTCGAGCTCCTCCTGGCCGAGGCCTATGTCCGGCGCGACCGGGTCGCCCTCGTGGCCTTCCGGGGCGCGGGGGCCGAGATCCTGCTGCCCCCGACCCGCGCCCTGGCGCGGGCCCGGCGCGGCCTCTCGGCCCTGCCGGGGGGCGGGGGCACGCCGCTGGCGTCCGGCCTCGACGCGGCGGGCGATCTTGCCCGCGCCGTCCGGCGCGGCGGCGGAACGCCCGTGGTCGTGGTGCTCACCGATGGGCGCGCCAACGTCGCCCGCTCTGGTGCGCCCGGTCGGGCGGCGGCCGGCGCCGACGCCCTGAACGCCGCCGGCCTGCTGCGCGCCGCCGACATCCGCGCGATCCTCATCGACACCGCGGCGCGCCCGCAGGAGGCCGCCCGGCGGCTCGCCGAAGCGATGGGCGCGCGCTATGTCCCCCTTCCCTACGCCGATGCCGCGGCCATGAGCTCCGCGATCCGCTCGGCACGCTGAAGGATCCGCGATGCCTGCGCCGAGCGACCGGCCCCAGTGGGAGCGCGACGGCGCGGATTGGCCCAACCGGGCCGCGAGCCGGTTCGTCCGCGCCGCCGACCTGACCTGGCACCTGCAGGAATTCGGGGCGCCGGACGCCCCGGTCGTGCTGCTCCTGCACGGGACCGGCGCCGCGACCCATTCCTGGGCCGGCCTCGCGCCGCGCCTCGCCGAGCACTTCCGGGTCGTCGCCCCCGACCTGCCAGGCCACGGCTTCACCGACCCGCTGCCCGCCGGGCGCCTGTCCCTGCCGGGCATGGCGGCGGCGATCCGTGATCTCCTCCGGACCCTCGACCTGTCCCCGGATCTCGTGGTCGGGCATTCCGCCGGGGCGGCGATCCTGGTGCGGCTCTGCCTCGACGGCCTGAACCCCCGCCTGCTCGTCGCCCTCAACGGCGCGCTGACGCCGTTCCCCGGCCTCGCCTCGGTGCTGTTCCCCGGCCTCGCCCGGATGTTGTTCCTCAACCCCGTCACCCCGCGGATTTTCGCCTGGACCGCCGACCGCCCGGCGGTGGAGCGCCTGATCCGCGGCACCGGCTCGCGCCTCGATGCCCGCAGCCTCGATCTCTACCGGCGCCTGTTCCGCCGCCCCGGCCACGTGGCCGGCGCGCTGGGCATGATGGCGAACTGGGACCTGGCCGCCCTCGACCGGGACATCGCCCGGCTCGCCGTGCCGACCGTTCTCCTCGTCGGCGGGGACGACAAGGCGATTTCGCCCGAGACCGCCTTCGCGCTGAAGGACCGCCTGCCCGACGCCCGGGTCCGCCTCATCCGCAACCTCGGGCATCTCGCCCACGAGGAGGCGCCGGATCGCATCGCCGAGGAGATCGTGACGGCCTATCGCGATCGGGCCGCCGGCGGCCCGTCCGCCGCCGGGGCTTGACGCCGGCGCAGCCTGACCGCACCGACGGGCCCACGATGTCCGATGGCGATCCCGGCCCGGTCCGGCATGCGTCCGCGAGGTTTCCGCCCATGGCCCTGACGCCCGTCACCCTCACCGGCCGGCACGTCGAACTCGTGCCGCTGGCGCACGACCATGCCGGGGCGCTCGCCGAGGCGGTGCGGGACGGCGAGCTCTGGCGCCTGTGGTACACCGCGATCCCCGCGCCGGAGCGGATGGCGGCCGAGATCGAGCGCCGGCTCGGCCTGCAGGCGGCGGGCACCATGCTGCCCTTCACGATCCTCGACGGACCCGGCGGGCGCCCGGTCGGCATGACCACCTACATGAACATCGACGCCGCCGGGCCGCGGGTGGAGATCGGCTCGACCTGGTACGCCGCGCGCGTCCAGCGCGGCCCCCTCAACACCGAGGCCAAGCGCCTGCTGCTCGCCCATGCCTTCGACGGGCTCGGCTGCCTCGCCGTCGAGTTCCGCACCCACGTGATGAACCAGGCGAGCCGGCGCGCCATCGAGCGCCTCGGCGCGCGCCTCGACGGGATCCTGCGCCACCACCAGCGCCTTGCGGACGGCTCCCTGCGCGACACCTGCGTCTACAGCATCGTCGCGCCGGACTGGCCGACCGTGCGCGCCCACCTCACCTGGCAGCTCGAGAAGCCGCGCGAGCGCGGCTGAGTGGGTGTCGCATCCGCGCCAGCGCAGCTTGACGTCCCGTCCCGAAGGCATTCTCGCCCAGGCCGAGGGAGGTGGCTGGGGTTGGTCGGCCGTGTCCCGTAGCCAGCGCGCCCCCAATGTCCCATGACGGGGAGCCGGCGCGGATCGTGCGCCGGCCGCTCCAGCCGCCCGGGCTCGCCCGCCCCCAGGCTTCTCACGGAAGGGGACCCCACGATGCCCGTAACCACGAGCCTCCTCGCCTTCGCGGCGATCGCCCTCGGCATGGCCCTGACGCCCGGGCCGAACATGGTCTACCTGATCTCGCGCTCGATCTGTCAGGGGCCGCGGGCGGGTCTGATCTCGCTGGGCGGCGTCGCCCTCGGCTTCGTGGTCTACATGCTGTGCGCCGCCTTCGGCATCACGGCCCTCGTCCTGGCCGTGCCCTTCGCCTATGACGCGATCCGCATCGTCGGGGCGTTCTACCTGCTCTGGCTCGCCTGGCAGGCGGTGCGGCCCGGCGGAGTCTCTCCCTTCGCGGTGCGGGCGCTGCCGCCGGACAGCCCCCGGAAGCTGTTCCTGATGGGCCTCCTGACGAACCTGCTCAACCCGAAGATCGCGGTGATGTACCTGTCGCTGCTGCCGCAGTTCATCGACCCGGCGCAGGGCAGCGTCTTCGTCCAGGCGCTCGGCCTCGGGGCGATCCAGATCGTGCTCAGCGTCGCGGTCAACGCCGCGATCGCGGTCTCGGCGGGGTCGATCGCCCTGTTCCTGACCCACCGGCCGTCCTTCGCCCTGGTCCAGCGCTGGATCATGGGAACGGTCCTGGCCGGCCTCGCCGTCCGGATGATGACCGAGGCCCGGCGCTGATCCTTCGGCTTCGGCCCCGACCTCTCGACAGCGTGCGGGAGCGTTGACGGAATCCCGCTTGCGCTCGACGCGGAGTGGCGAATAGTGTCAGGTTATGTTGACACTCGCCGACTCGCCGAGCCTCGCGACGACCCGGTCTCCCCGCCCGCACGCGGTGGTGATCGGGAGCGGCTTCGGGGGGCTGGCAGCGGCGGTGCGTCTCGGCGCGCGGGGCTACCGGGTGACGGTGTTGGAGCGGCTGGAGCAGCCCGGCGGACGGGCCCGCGTGCACCGTCAGGACGGCTTCACCTTCGATGCCGGGCCGACCATCGTCACGGCGCCGTTCCTGTTCGAGGAACTCTGGAGCCTGTGCGGGCGGCGCATGGCCGACGACGTCACCCTGGCGCCGATGCTGCCCTTCTACCGCATCCGCTTCCCGGACGGCGCCACCTTCGACTACAGCGGCGACCCGGAGGCGATGCGGGCCGAGGTGGCGCGGTTCTCGCCCGAGGACGTCCCCGGCTACGAGCGCTTCATGGAGCGCAGCGCCGCGATCTGCCGGGTCGGCTTCGAGGAACTCGGGCACGTGGCCTTCTCCTCGGTCCGCGACATGCTGCGGATCACCCCGTCGCTGCTGCGCCTGGGCGGCCACCGCTCGGTCTACGACCTCGTGGCGCGCCACATCCGCGACGAGCGCCTGCGCACCATCTTCAGCTTCCACCCCCTGCTGATCGGCGGCTCGCCCTTCCGGGCCAGCGCCATCTACTGCCTGATCGCCCATCTGGAGCGACGCTGGGGCGTGCACTTCGCCATGGGCGGCACCGGCCGGCTGGTCGACGGCCTGGTCGGCCTGATCGAGGGACAGGGCGGCGCCATGCGCTACCGGGCGGAGGTCGCCCGCATCGACGTGGCGGCCGGATGCGCCACCGGCGTCACCCTCGCCGACGGCACCCGCATCGCCGCCGACATCGTCGTCTCCAACGCCGATTCCGCAGAGACCTACCTGTCCCTGCTCGGCGGGGAGGGCCGGGCCTGGCACCGGGCGAAGCTCAAGGCCTCGTCCTCCTCGATGGGCCTGTTCGTCTGGTACTTCGGCACGAGCCGGCAGTTTCCCGACATCGCCCACCACACCATCCTGATGGGGCCGCGCTATCGCGAGCTGATCGAGGACATCTTCGTCCGGAAGGTGCTGGCCCCCGATTTCAGCCTCTACCTGCACCGCCCCACCGCCACCGACCCGCTGCTGGCGCCGCCGGGCTGCGATGCGTTCTACGTGCTGGCGCCGGTGCCCAACCTCGCCGGGGGACAGGACTGGTCGGTGCTCGCGGAGCCCTACCGGCAGGCCATCGCCGACAGCCTGGAGGCCTCGGTGATGCCGGGCCTGACGGACGCCATCGTGACCTCCCGCGTCACCACGCCGGCGGATTTCGCCGGCGACTTCCTGAGCTATCGCGGTTCCGGCTTCGGGCTGGAGCCGGTGCTGACCCAATCGGCCTGGTTCCGGCCCCACAACGCGTCGTCGGCCTTCCGGAACCTCTACCTCGTCGGCGCCGGCACCCATCCGGGTGCCGGGCTTCCCGGCGTCCTGTCCTCGGCCAAGGTTCTCGACACGGTGGTGCCGGATGCGCGTCTCTTCGCCTGAAAGCGTTCGGCCCGAACGCCCCTTCTTCGACGTCGTCCGGCGCGGGCCGGAGCGGCCGCCGCTCTGGGCCATGCCCCATGCGGATGCGGCCGACCACGCCGCCTGCCGGACCGCGATCCGCGACGGCTCGCGCAGCTTCTTCGCCGCCTCCGCCCTGTTACCGGTCCGCGTCCGGCGCCCGGCCTACGGGCTCTACGCCTTCTGCCGCCTCTCCGACGACGCGGTGGACGACGCGCTGGCCCGGGACAGGCCGGCGGCCCTGGCCCGCCTCGCCGTGCGCCTCGCCCGCATCTACGACGATGCCCCCTCCGACGCCCCCGCCGACCGGGCCATGGCCGACCTCGTCTCCGCCCACCGGCTGCCCCAGGCCCTGCCCGCCGCCCTCATCGAGGGGCTGGCCTGGGACGCGCAGGGGCGCCGCTACGAGACCCTGTCCGACCTCACCGCCTACGCGGCCCGCGTCGCCGGCAGCGTCGGCGCGATGATGACCGTGCTCATGGGCGTGCGCGACGGCGCCGTGCTCGCCCGGGCCTGCGACCTCGGCGTCGCCATGCAGTTCACCAACATCGCCCGCGACGTCGGCGAGGATGCCAGGGCCGGGCGGCTCTACCTGCCGCTCGCCTGGATGCGGGAGGCCGGGCTCGACCCCGACGCCTTCCTGGCCGACCCGGTCGCGGGCCCCGGGCTGCGGGCGATCGTCGGCCGTCTGCTCGCCGTCGCCGACTCGCTCTATGCCCGCGCCGAGGCCGGCATCCCCGGGCTGCCCCTCGATTGCCGCCCCGCCATCCGTGCCGCCCGCCTGATCTACGCCGAGATCGGCCGCGATCTCGAGCGCGGCGGTCTCGACCCGGTCGCCACCCGCGCCCGTGTTCCCGGCCGCCGCAAGGCCGCGCTGATGGCCCGCGCCCTGCTGCCGCTGGCCGCCTCGTCGGCCTGGACCGCGCCCGGTCATGCCGGGTCCGCCCCCGGCGGAGTTGCGCTCGGCGACTTTCCCTTGGCCGAGACCGCCTTCCTGGTGGAGGCCGTGGCCGCGCAGCCCGTGCCGGTGCCGCCGGCCTGGTGGAACGTCCCCGCCCAGGCCGCCCGGGTCCTCGACCTCATCGAGACCCTGCGCGAGCGCGAGGGCATCCTGCCGGTCGGGCCGTGAGCGATTCGCTCTTCGCCGCCTTCGACATCGGCCTGGTCTTCGCCCTCGCCCTCGGGCTGGCGATCTGGCAGCTCGTCGTCCTGAAGCGCGGCATCCGGCGCGACCGGGCGGAGGCCGAACGCGCCGCGGCCGAGCGGGCGAAGGGCCCGCCGGCCTGACCGGACTCACCGGGTCCGGCGCGGCATCCGGAACGGCAGCATCAGCCGCACCAGCGGATGACTGTAACGCGAGAGTGACAGACTCTCGTGCATCGGGGTCACTGCCTCGCCGCGCAAGGTCGACCGTATACACGAGCGCGCGTAGAACGGCGTATTCTCGAAAGTACGCGCGACCTCGACACGTCCATCGTCGCTGCGCGTGTCACGCCGCATGCGCCAGAACCGCGTCGGCGGCAGCGCGACGGGCCGCGGCGGATCGATGTCCCGGGGCGTCCCGTCGGCGGCAAAGCACAGGGTCAGCTCCTGCCGGCTGCCGTCCTGGCGATTGACGTCGTAGAGGATCGCCGCCCCGTCGCGCAGGTCGGCCCGGCACCAGGTCCAGTCGCGGAAGGCCGCCTCGAGCGAAGTGTCGCCATGGTTGGTGTCGAAGTAGGCGGTCCCGCGCCAGGCGATCCCCGGCTCCTCCAGCGCCACCTCCACCGGGGAGGAGGGCGCCATCGGCCACCAGCGATGCTGGCCCCGGGCGTCGAGGTGGTGCGGTCCGGGCGTGAAGCCGCCCGGGTGCAGCCGCACCGTTCCCCGGACCCGCGAGGGGATCGGCGCCGTCACCTCGTCGAGGCGGATCGTCAGCGTGGTGCCGTCCCAGGACAGGCCGCTCGGTCCGATCCGGATCTGGTCGGCGTCGCGGTGAAGGCTCGCGCGGCCCCGCTCGGTCATGCAGAAGCGGTTGGCCCGCTCCCCGTAGAGCACGACGTTGACGGCGCAGTGATCGAAGGGGTCGCGGGTCGGGTCCCAGGCGTAGTAGGGCGAGAACACGCTGCCGATGAATGCGATGATCGTCAGGCCCTGCCGCCCGTCCGCGCTCAGGGCGTCGACGTACCACCAGACGTAGCCGTCGCGATCCACCCGCGTATCGAAGCGCGGGCGCCACTCCGGTCCCGCAGCAGGCTGTCCGCCGCGATCCGCCCGGACTGCGCCGCCATCGGCACGCCCGGTCCCGGATGCACGCTCCCCCCCGCGAGGTAGAGGCCCGGAATCCGTGTGCGGGCGCCCGGACGCTTGAACGAGGCCATCCAGCCGTGGGACGCCCGCCCGTAGAGCGCTCCCACCGATCCCGGGAACAGGCGCGCGAACTCCGCCGGCCCCGTCGTCACCGGCTCCGCCGTCTCCGAGAAGGTCAATCCGCTCGCGCTCAGGCGCCGCCGCATCGTGGTCACGCATGTCTCGATCTCCGAGGGGGTGAAGGTCCGGGCCGGGGCGTTGACGAGGCAGAGCAGGCGCTCGGGCCGGGCCGAGGGAGACGGCGTGTCGCTCCGGTCCTGCGCGCAGACGTAGACGGTGGGGTCGTCCGGCAGATGCCCGGCACGGATACGGGCGAACTCGGCCGCGTAGTCGCCGGAGAAGAACACCGTGTGCCGCGAGAGTGGAAAGCCCTCGGTGCGCGCCTGCAGGCAGAGGGTGACCGCCGAGAGCGAGCGGTCGGCGACCGGGACCGTGTCGGCCGCCCGGGCGGCGTCCCGTCCGAGGAGGCCGTCGGCCAGGGCCGCCACGTCGGCGTTGCAGACCACCGCATCGGCCGGCAGGCGCTCGCCGTCGTCGAGGTCGACGCCGACGACGCGCCCGCCCTGGACGGCAATGCCGCGGGCCGGCGTCCCGTAGCGGAATCCCGCGCCGCGCTCGGCCGCGAGTTCGGCGACGGCGCCGGCGAGGCGGCTGAGGCCGCCGGCGACGTGCCAGACGCCCTGGCTCTCCACATGCGCCACCAGCATCAGGGTGGCGGGCGCCGCGAAGGGCGACGAGCCGCAATAGGTCGCGTAGCGTCCGAAGAGCTGGCGCAGGCGCGGATCGGCGAAGTAGTCGCCGAGCGCGCGCCACAGGGTGGTGAAGGGCTGGATCCGCCAGAGGTCGCCCATCCCCGAGAGCCCGGCCCGGCGGGTCAGGTCGATCGGGCTGGGGCGCTCGCCGCGGATGAACGGCCCTTCCAGGGTGGCGTAGACCTCGGCCGCCCGGGCGCGGAACCGGCGGTATCCGTCGCGCTCGCGCGGCCCGGCGAAGTTGCCGATCGCTGCCTCGGACGCTTCCGGATCGGCGTGGAGATCGAGCGCCTCGCCGGGTCCCCAGGCATGCCGGGCCAGGATCGCAGCCGGTTCAAGGGCGACATGCGCGGCGAGGTCGGCGCCGCACTCGGCGAAGATCTCCTCGAACACCCAGCGCATGGTGAAGACGGTCGGACCGGCATCGACAGCGGTGCCGCCCACCGGAACGCGGCGCATCTTGCCCCCCGGCCGCTGGTGCTGCTCCAGCACCGTCACGTCGATCCCGGCTGCGGCGAGCCGCAAGGCCGCCACGAGGCCTCCGATTCCGGCGCCGATGATGACGACCTTCACGCCGGTTCCTCCGTCAATCGGTTCTGTCTTGACGACTGTCAATAAATACTGACACCTTGTCATAGCAAGAACAAGTGACAGGGAGGGACATCCATGGACGCCAACCGTCGCATCGAGCAGGCTTTGGATGCCGCCGTCGCCCACCTGGAAGCCCCCGGAGCGCCACCTCGCCTCGCCGAGTCGATCCGATATGCTGTCTTCCCCGGTGGACACCGCATCCGGCCGCGCCTCTGCCTCTCCGTCGCCCGGGCCTGCGGCGACGATGATCCGGCGGCTTCGGACGCCGCGGCTGCGGCGATCGAACTTCTGCACTGCGCCTCTCTCGTTCACGACGATCTGCCGTGCTTCGACGATGCGCCGCTCCGGCGTGGCCAGCCTTCGGTCCATGCGGCCTTCGGCGAACCCCTGGCCGTGCTGACGGGCGACGCCCTCATCGTTTCGGCATTCGAGACCCTCGCCCGCGGCGCGGCGCGCAGCCCGAAGCGCCTCGCCGCCCTGGTCGGTCTCGTCGCCCGGGCCGCCGGCTCGCCCTCCGGCATCGCCGCCGGACAGGCCTGGGAATCCGAGCCGACCGTGGCACTCACCGAATACCAGCAGGCCAAGACCGGGGCTCTGTTCGCCGCCGCGACGGTCACGGGTGCCGCCGCCGCCGGCGCGCCGTCGCTGCCTTGGCGTCTCCTGGGAGAGTGCCTCGGCGAAGCCTACCAGGTGGCCGACGACTTGCGCGACGTCGCCTGTCGTCAGGAGGAGGTCGGCAAGCCCGTCGGTCGGGACTCGACCCTTGGCCGGCCGAATGCGGCCGCGCTTCTCGGCATGGGAGGCGCGCTGGCGCGGCTGAAGGGGCTCGTTCGGGAAGCCGTTGACGTCATACCGGACTGTCCCGGCGCGGAGACCCTGCGCGCCGAGATCGTGGCGCAGACGCGCCTGTTCCTGCCGGCGAGCCTCGCGCAGGAGCTGGCCTGAGGTGGCGCGCGGCGCCACGCTCGATCCGCAGGTTCCGCTCGGCGCCGGTGGCCTCCGTGCGCGTTGGTACGCCCTCCGGGCCCGCATCGTGGCCGACCCGCGCTTCCAGCGCTGGGCTGCCGGCTTCCCGCTGACCCGGCGCATCGCACAGTCGAACACCCGGGCGCTCTTCGATCTCTGCGCCGGGTTCACCTATTCGCAGACCTTGTTCGCCTGCGTCCGCCTGGATCTCTTCGACATCCTGTCCGAGGGGCCCGTCCCGGAAGCGACCTTGGGTGCACGCATGGGCCTGCCCGCCGAGGCTGCGGCACGCCTTCTCAGGGCGGCGGCCTCCTTGCGCCTGATCCGATGCTTGCCGGATGGACGCTATCTGTTGGCGGATCTCGGTGCCGCCCTGGTCGGCAACCCGTCGGTCGCCCGGATGATCGAGCATCACGCCCTGCTCTACGACGACCTGCGCGATCCCGTCGCGCTCCTGCGCGGCGAGGCGGGGCGGACCCATCTCGCGGGTTACTGGCCCTATGCGAGCGAGGATGGGGTCGGTCTGAAGGCGGAATCAGTTGCGGCCTATAGCGGCCTGATGTCGGCCTCGCAGGCCTTGATCGCCGAAGATATTCTCGATGCCTACCCGATGCGGCGCCACGCCTGCCTGATGGATGTCGGCGGTGGCGAGGGCGCCTTTCTCGCGGCGGCGGGCGGAACGGCGCCCAGCCTCCGGCTCCGATTGTTCGACCTGCCGGCGGTCGCCCGGCGTGCGGAGGAGCGGCTTGCACGGGCCGGGTTCGCAGACCGCGTCGAGGCGTTCGGCGGGAGCTTCCACTTCGATCCGCTTCCGCACGGCGCCGATGTGATCACCCTGGTGCGGGTCGTCCACGATCACGACGATGCGGCCGTCCGCATCCTGCTCAAGGCCGTCCGGGAGGCGCTGCCCCCGGGCGGGCGTCTGGTCCTGGCCGAGCCGATGAGCGGCACGCCCGGCGCAGGGCCGATCACCGACGCCTATTTCGGGTTCTACCTGCTGGCGATGGGGAGCGGGCGCTGTCGCACGGTCGAAGAATTGACGGTGCTGCTCGCCGAAGCTGGGTTTGCGCAAACCCGCGAACTCGTCACCCGGCGTCCACTCCTGACGCGCCTTCTCGTGTCCACGCGATAAGACAGCGATAAACGTAAGTTGGGCTTGACGTTCGAAAGTGTCTATCTAGGATGACATAACGAGTTCAAAGCGAAACGAACCGAGTCGGTGGAACAGGGGAGGGCAGGCTCGATGCAAGCGAACGCCGTCGTCCTTCGCGCTCCGGGCAAGCTCGGCATCGAGAGCCTTGACATTGACGCTCCCACTTCCCGCGATGCGGTCGTCGCCGTGCGTTGGAGTGGAATCAGTACCGGGACAGAACGCCTCCTCTGGACGGGCCGGATGCCTGCCTTTCCCGGAATGGGTTATCCGCTGGTGCCCGGCTACGAGTCCGTCGGCGAGGTGGTGGAGGCCGGCGCCGACAGTGGCGTCCGCCTCGGACAGACCGTGTTCGTGCCCGGTGCCCGGTGCTTCGGACCCGTGCGTGGGCTCTTCGGCGGGGCTGCCTCACATCTCGTCAGTGCCGGGGATCGGCTGGTGCCCATCGACGAGGCCTGGGGGGAGCGTGGAGCCCTGATCGCGCTGGCCGCCACGGCACGCCATGCCCTCGCGGGCATCGACCTGCAGCGTCCGCTCCTCATCATCGGCCACGGCGTGCTTGGGCGTCTGGTCGCGCGGATCGCCCAGGCGCTCGGCGGAAGCCCTCGGGTCTGGGAAACCAATCCCGTCCGCCGCTCGAACGACGAAGCGTATCCCGTTTTCGCTCCAGATGGCGACGACCGGCAGGACTACGCCACGATCCTCGATGTCAGCGGCGACTCCGCGATTCTCGATACGGCCATCGCACGCCTCACCCAGGGCGGCGAGATCGTTCTCGCCGGCTTCTACGAAGGCCGTCTCGGGTTCGACTTCGCGCCGGCCTTCCTTCGCGAAGCCCGTATCCGCGTGGCTGCGCAATGGCGGCCGGAGGATCTCGCCGCGACCCTTGCGATGGTCGCTGCCGACCGCCTCTCTCTCGACGGCCTCGTCACACATCGGCGCCCGGCCGCGGATGCTCCCGATGCCTACCGCACGGCCTTCGGCGAGCCCGAATGCCTGAAGATGATCTTGGATTGGAGAGCCGCATGAACATCCAGCTGAAGAATACGCAGCTGAACGGCGGCGCCCTGAAGGCCTCCGATGCCCTGCGTGCCGAGGCCGGCATCGAGCCCGACCCCGTGCCGGTGGTCGCCACGAAGGCCACGCAGATCATCGCGATCTACGGCAAGGGCGGCATCGGCAAGTCGTTCACCCTGGCCAATCTCAGCTACATGATGGCCCAGCAGGGCAAGAAGGTCCTGCTCATCGGCTGCGATCCGAAGAGCGACACCACCTCGCTCCTGTTCGGCGGACGCGCCTGCCCGACGATCATCGAGACCTCGACCAAGAAGAAGCTCGCCGGCGAGGCGGTCGCGATCGGCGACGTCTGCTTCAAGCGCGACGGCGTCTACGCGATGGAACTGGGTGGACCGGAGGTCGGGCGCGGCTGCGGCGGCCGCGGTATCATCCACGGCTTCGAACTCCTGGAGAAGCTCGGCTTCCACGAGTGGGGCTTCGACTACGTCCTCCTCGACTTCCTCGGAGACGTGGTCTGCGGTGGCTTCGGTCTGCCGATCGCCCGCGACATGTGCCAGAAGGTCATCGTCGTCGGTTCGAACGACCTGCAGTCGCTCTATGTGGCCAACAACGTCTGCTCGGCGGTCGAGTACTTTCGAAAGCTCGGCGGCAACGTCGGCGTGGGCGGCCTCGTCATCAACAAGGATGACGGCACCGGCGAGGCCCAGGCTTTTGCGGCAGCCGTCGGGATCCCGGTCCTGGCCTCGATCCCGGCCGACGACGACATCCGCAAGAAGAGCGCGAACTACGAGATCATCGGCCGGCCCGAGAGTCCCTGGGGCTCCCTGTTCGCCGACCTCGCGCAGAACGTCCACGAGGCGGCTCCGAACCACCCGATGCCCCTCAGCCAGGACGGGCTGCTCGGCCTGTTCAAGGGCGAGGCCGTCGGCCGGGGCGTCACCCTGGTGCCCGCCACCTTCGAGGATATGTGCGGCACGACGCAGGTCGTGAAGCCGTCCCTCGAAGTCGTCTACGACGAGGTCTGACGCATCATGGCCGTCACCCTCGATATCGCCGATCTCCGCGCCCGTAAGGAGCGCCCGGCCTCGCACCTCGCGCCGGCGCCCTCAACGTCCGCCGAGCTGGTGAACCTCGCCGCCGCGAAGGAGGATGGTCTCGGCTGCCATTCCGGCAAGGCCACGATGCGGGCGGCCGCCGAGGCCGCCGGGATGTCCGATACGCTGGAGCAACTCCGGAAAGACTACCCGACGGGCCCGCACGACCAGCCCCAGAGCATGTGCCCGGCCTTCGGCTCGCTCCGCGTCGGTTTGCGGATGCGCCGTACGGCGACGATTTTGTCCGGCTCGGCCTGCTGCGTCTACGGGCTGACCTTCACCTCGCATTTCTATGGGGCGAAGCGGAGCGTCGGCTACGTGCCCTTCAACTCCGAGACTCTGGTAACCGGCAAGCTGTTCGAGCATATCCGCGAGGCAGTGTTCCAGGTGGCCAAGCCGGTCGACTACGACGCCGTCGTGGTCATCAACCTCTGCGTGCCCACCGCCTCCGGCGTGCCTCTCCGCCTCCTCCCCAAGGAGATCGACGGGGTCCGCATCATCGGCATCGACGTTCCCGGTTTCGGCGTTCCCACGCATGCCGAGGCCAAGGATGTGCTGGCCGGTGCGATGCTGAAATTCGCCCGCTCGGAGGCCGAGCAGGGTCCCGTCCAGGCTCCCCGTACCGGCCGAGCCGAGCGTCCTACCGTGGCTCTCCTCGGGGAAATGTTTCCCGCCGATCCGGTAGTGATCGGTGGTCTCCTGGAGCCCCTCGGTCTCAGCGCCGGTCCGGTCGTTCCCACGCGGGAGTGGCGCGAACTCTACGCAGCGCTCGACTGCACGGCCGTGGCGGCGATCCACCCGTTCTACACTGCGTCCCTCCGCGAATTCGCGTCTGCCGGGCGACCGATCATCGGCTCTGCGCCTGTGGGGCACGACGGCACCGCCGACTGGCTCGACCGCATCGGCGAAGCCTGCGCCGTGCCGCGCGCCACGGTCGAGGCGGCAAAGAACCGCGTTCTTCCCATGATCAGGGGCGCGCTCAGTGCAAATCCGATTCGGGGCCGTATCACCCTGTCGGGCTACGAGGGCTCCGAGTTGCTGGTCGGCCGTCTCCTCGTGGAGAGCGGCGCGGATCTCGCCTACGTCGGCACCGCCTGTCCCCGCACGCCGCATTCCGAGGCCGACCGGGACTGGCTCGAGGCCCGGGGCGTCACGGTCCGCTACCGGGCGTCCCTCGAGGACGACCTTGCGGCCCTGATGGATGTCCGGCCTGACCTCGCGATCGGAACCACGCCCGTGGTGCAGAAGGCCAAGGCGCTGGGTATTCCCGCCCTCTACTTCACCAACCTGATCTCGGCCCGTCCCCTCATGGGCGTGGCCGGCGCCGGGTCGCTTGCCAAGGTCATCAACGCGGCCCTCGGCAATCGGGCGCGCTTCGACGCCATGCGGGACTTCTTCGACGGGGTTGGCACGGGTCACGCCGCCGGCATCTGGGAGGACGTGCCCAAACTCCGCCGCAACGTCGCGTCGGCGACGCGCGGCAAGCCCGCTCATGATCCGATCGGGGAGATGGTCTGATGCTCGTCCTCGATCACGACCGGGCGGGCGGCTACTGGGGCGCCGTCTACGTCTTCACAGCCATCAAGGGCCTGCAGGTCGTCATCGACGGTCCGGTGGGCTGCGAGAACCTGCCCGTCACCTCGGTGCTGCACTACACCGATGCCCTGCCGCCGCACGAATTGCCCATCGTGGTCACGGGCCTCGCCGAGGAAGAACTCGGCCGCCACGGCACCGAGGCGGCAATGAAACGGGCGCACGCCACCCTCGACCCGGCCCAGCCGAGCGTGGTGGTGACGGGCTCCATCGCCGAGATGATCGGCGGCGGTGTGACGCCGGAGGGCACCAATCTCCAGCGCTTCCTGCCGCGCACCATCGACGAGGACCAGTGGCAGGCTGCCGACCGGGCCATGGCTTGGCTCTGGAACGAGTACGGCGCTCGGCGCTTCGCCAAGAAGGGCATCCCGGCCCGGCCGCCTCGCCAGGAGGGCGTCAAACCGCGGGTGAACCTGATCGGGCCCGCCTACGGCACCTTCAACATGCCCTCGGACCTCGCCGAAATCCGCCGCCTGGTGGAGGGGATCGGCGCTGAGGTGAACCTCGTCTTTCCCCTCGGCTCGCACCTCGCCGACGTGCCTGCCCTGGTGAATGCCGACGCCAACATCTGCCTCTACCGCGAGTTCGGCCGCCTGCTCTGCGAGGCCCTGGAGCGCCCCTACTTCCAGGCCCCCATCGGCATCCATTCGACCACGCGGTTCCTGCGGGCACTGGGCGAGGCGCTGGGCCTCGACCCCGAGCCGTTCATCGAGCGGGAAAAGCACACCACCATCAAGCCGATTTGGGACCTCTGGCGCTCGGTGACGCAGGATTTCTTCGGCACAGCGAGCTTCGGCATCGTGGCTTCCGAAACCTACGCACGGGGTGTCCGGCACTTCCTCGAGGATGAAATGGGGCTGCCCTGCCATTTCGCGGAGTCGCGCAAGGCCGGTGCCAAGACTGACAACGCCGCCATTCGCGAGATGATCGCGAAGAACCCGCCGCTGGTACTGTTCGGGTCCTTCAACGAGCGGATGTACGCGGCCGAGGCCGGCGCGCGGGCGGTGTTCGTGCCGGCCTCGTTCCCGGGCGCCATCATCCGGCGGCACACGGGCACGCCTTTCATGGGCTTCGCAGGGGCGACCTACCTTGTCCAGGAGGTCTGCAACGCGCTCTTCGACATGCTGTTCCACATCTTGCCGCTGGCCCGCGACATGGACAGGGTCGAGGCGACACCCGCGCGCCTTCACCGCGAACTGCCCTGGGACGAGGCGGCCCGCGCTCGGCTCGACGAAATGGTCGAGGCCCATCCGGTTCTGGTGCGCATCTCGGCGGCCAAGCGCCTGCGTGACGCCGCCGAGCGCGTCGCACGCGGGGAGGGCGGCTCCCGCATCTCCCTGAATCATGTCGAACGTGCCCGCGCCGAGGCCAGCCTGGGAGCCGCCGCATGAGCGCGCATCCCGGCCTCAGCCCCCATTCCTTTTCCGGCTGGAACGGCGCGGCGCCGTCCAGTCGGTCGATGCCGACCCCGCGCGTCCCGAACTGGATGCGTCCCGCCGCGGAACGCCAGAAGGAGATCCATCCCATGCAACGTTCGCTGAATCCGGTGTCGCGCCTGCATCAGGACGAGGTCCAGTTCCGGATCATCCTGGCCACGACCTATCCCTTCTTCCTCGTCGCGGCTCTCGTGCAGCGCGTGATCCCGCAGGCCAAGACCACGCTGCCGCAGAGCCGGCGCTCGGTTTTCGCCGAAGCCCGGGCCATGGCCGTCTCGGCCATTCCCTTCGTGTTCATGGGCTGAGTTCGCCCTCGGGTCGAGGCCTTCCGCCCGCCCCCGATCGACCTCCCGTCCGAACAGGCGGGAAGGACCGCCGAGGCCGCTCCGCGCGGTCCGGTGACACCCGCCGTACCCGGAAATGCGGGCGCGGCTAGTCAAAGCGGAGGTTTGAACCGATGGCCAATGGCATTGTCGAGAAACCGAGCAGCCTGTCCGGGCTGACGGAACCGGAAGCCAAGGAGTTCCACGCGATCTTCTTGACGAGCTTCATCATCTTCACGGCGATCGCCGTGGTCGCCCACATCCTCGTTTGGCTGTGGCGTCCGTGGCTGCCCGGACCGAAGGGCTACGCAGCCCTCGAGATGGCGGCCCAGGGCGTCGTCTCCCTGCTCTCCTGAGAGGACCCTCATCATGCACAAGGTCTGGCTTCTCTTCGATCCGCGCCGCACCCTGGTGGCGCTCTTCACCTTCCTGTTCGTTCTGGCACTGCTGATCCACTTCATCCTGCTCAGCACCGACCGGTTCAACTGGCTGGAAGGCCCCAAGGCACCGCGCGCTGCCAACGCGCAGACGCTGGTTCTGCCGACGATGCCCGCCTGACCGGCGCCGCACCCGACGCGAAGTACCCCAAAACACGGATGATCGGCGGGCGGGCGCCAGGCCCCCCGTCGACCATCGCCGAGATACGTGACGGTGGCCTGGGAGGTCGCGATGGCGATGCTGAGCTTCGAACGAAAATACCGCATCCGCGGCGGCACCCTGGTCGGCGGCGACCTGTTCGATTTCTGGGTCGGTCCCTTCTATGTCGGCTTCTTCGGCGTCACGACGCTGTTCTTCTCAGTGCTGGGCACGGCGCTGATCATTTACGGCGCGGCCCTCGGACCGACCTGGAACATCTGGCAGATCAACATCGCACCGCCCGACCTGAAATACGGGCTCGCCCTCGCGCCGCTTCAGGAGGGCGGCCTATGGCAGATCATCACCTTCTGCGCCGTCGGCGCCTTCTCCTCCTGGGCCCTGCGCGAGGTCGAGATCTGCCGAAAGCTCGGTATCGGCTACCACGTGCCCTTCGCCTTCGCGATGGCGATCTTCGCCTACGTTACCCTGGTGGTGATCCGACCGCTTCTGATGGGCGCCTGGGGGCACGGGTTCCCCTACGGCATTCTCTCCCACCTCGATTGGGTCTCGAACACCGGCTACCAGTATCTGCACTTCCACTACAATCCGGCGCACATGCTGGCGGTGACGTTCTTCTTCACCACAACGCTGGCGCTCTCGCTCCACGGCTCGCTGATCCTGTCCTCTACCAATCCCGGCAAGGGCGAGGTGGTGAAGACGCCAGAGCACGAGGACACGTTCTTCCGTGACACCATCGGCTACTCGATCGGGACGCTTGGCATCCACCGTCTCGGCCTGTTCCTGGCGCTGTCCGCCGGCTTCTGGAGCGCTGTCTGCATCGTCATCAGCGGCCCGTTCTGGACCCGCGGCTGGCCCGAATGGTGGGGCTGGTGGCTCAATCTCCCGGTCTGGCGCTGATCTCGGAATAGGGAGGCTCGTGACACCATGGCCTACTACCAGAACATCTTCTCAGAAGTGCAGGTCCGCCCGATCGAGCCGGAACACGGCATCCCGGTGGATGTCGACAAGCGCTGGGGCCGACCCTTCAACTCCTACCTCTTCGGCCTCATTGGCAACGCCCAGGTCGGACCGATCTATATCGGTTATCTCGGGGCGCTCTCCTTTGCTTGCGGTCTGATTGCCTTCGAGATCATCGGCCTCAACATGTGGGCGAGCGTGAACTGGGACCCGGTCCAGTTCGTCCGGCAATTGCCCTGGCTTGCTCTCGAGCCTCCGCGTCCGCAATACGGTCTCCGGATCCTGCCTCCGCTGGCCGAGGGCGGCTGGTGGCTGATCGCCGGCTTCTTCCTCACCGCCTCGATCCTGCTCTGGTGGTTGCGGCTCTTCCGTCGGGCCAAGGCGCTGGGGCTCGGCTACCACGTGCCTTGGGCCTTCGCCTCGGCGATCTGGCTGTTCCTGGTCCTCGGATTCATCCGGCCGGTGCTGATGGGTTCCTGGAGCGAGGCTGTGCCCTTCGGCATCTTCCCACACCTCGACTGGACCGCCGCGTTCTCGCTCCGCTACGGCAACCTCTTCTACAATCCCTTCCACATGCTCTCGATCGTCTTCCTCTACGGGTCGACGCTGCTCTTCGCGATGCATGGCGGCACCATCCTGGCGGTCAGCCGCTTCGGCGGCGAACGCGAGATCGACCAGATCGTCGATCGTGGAACCGCCACCGAGCGCGCCGCTCTGTTCTGGCGCTGGACCATGGGCTTCAACGCCACCATGGAGTCGGTCCACCGCTGGGCCTGGTGGTTCGCGGTGCTGACGACGCTCACCGGCGGCATCGGCATCCTGCTCACCGGCACGGTCGTCGACAATTGGTACCTGTGGGCGGTCAAGCACGGCGTCGCTCCCTCCTACCCGCAGGTCTACCCGCCCGTCGTCGATCCCTTGAGTGTGTCGCCCACCACCATTCCCGGGGGAGCTCCATGAAGACCTTCTTCACCGTCCTCGGAGCTTCCATCGCCTTCTTCCTCACGGTGGCGATGGTCGGTCTCACAGATTGGGACCGGCCGCCGCTGGCGGTCCATCAGAACGGCTTTCGCGGGACCGCGATGGCGCAGGTCCATACCCGCGACGCCGTCGAGGAGATCAGGGAGGCCAACCTCGCACCGGTACCCGCCGATCCGGCCGAGCCCGGCGAGGAACTCGCCGGTACGACGTACGAGAACGTTCAGGTCCTCAAGAACGTCAGCGTCAACGAGTTCAATCGGCTGATGGCTTCGATGACGGAATGGGTCAGCCCCGAGCAAGGCTGTACCTACTGTCACAACACCGAGAACATGGCCGACGACAGTCTCTATCAAAAGAAGGTCGCTCGCCGGATGCTGCAGATGACGCAGTACATCAACAGCTCCTGGAAGGAGAACCATGTCGGCGGTGCCGGCGTCACCTGCTATACCTGCCACCGGGGTCAGCCGGTGCCGGCCAACATCTGGTTCACCGCTCCGGGTCCGAACCGCCCGGGCGGCTTCATCGCCCGCAACAACGGGCAGAACATGGCGGCGCCGTCGGTCGGCCTGGCCTCGCTCCCCTACGACACCCTCACCGAATACCTCGCCGACAAAACCATCGACAACAACGCGATCCGGGTCAACGCGACGACGGCCCTGCCGACGACCAAGGGCAAGCCGATCCAGGATGCGGAGAAGACCTACGGCCTGATGATCCACATGTCGGAGGGGCTGGGGGTCAATTGCACCTTCTGTCACAACACCCGGGCGATCTCGAACTGGTCGCAGAGCACCCCGCAGCGGACCACCGCTTGGCATGGTATCCGGATGGTCCGGGACATTAACGGCAACTATCTCGAGCCGCTGCTGTCCACCTTCCCGCGGAACCGACTCGGTGCTCTGGGCGACGTACCGAAGGTCAATTGCACGACCTGCCACAACGGAGTCAGCAAGCCGTTGAACGGGGCACACGTGGTCGAGGCTTATCCGGAACTTGCAAAGTCCACCGAAACCGCCAGTGCTGCCGATCCCAAGGCACCCGAGACCACTGCCCCGATGCAGCCGGCCACTCCGCAGTAAACTCGCTTTACCATAGATCAAAGGAAACGCCGCCGAGGTCTCCCCCGGCGGCGTTTCGCTATACAATCGGATCTGATCCCGGTCCGAACGATCTCGGTTTCACTGCTTCTTGGTGGCCAGATAGGCGATCACGTCGTCGATCTTCTTGTCGTCGGGGTAGCCGGCGAAAACCATCTTCGTCCCCGGCACCTTCGCCTTTGGGTTCTTCAACCACTCGTGCAGGTTTGCCTCGTCCCAGGTGATCCCGGAACCCTTCAGAGCAGCGGAGTAATTGTAGCCTTCCTCCGAAGCGGCCTTGCGCCCGACGACACCGGTGAGGTTCGGCCCGACGCCATTCTTGCCGAAGGCATGGCACGCCTTGCAGGGCGCGAATGCCTTCTCGCCCGCTGCGGCATCGCCCTCCGCATGGGCTGCCATGGGCAGCAGAGCGGCAAACAGGGCACCGAAGATCGTATACCGCATGGAGTTTCCTCTCAGATCGCTTTGGGTGACCTGACATACGTAAAGCGCAGCTGCTGAAAGTAACGCGAACGACGCGAAAGTTCACTGTAACGTGATGGTGTTTCCGCGGATTAAAACTGCCGGCCCTATGGCCGATACTCGTGGTGCTGCCTATCCTCAGACCGCCGCGCGCATTTGGTCGCCTGGATAAAGCGATGCCGGTCCAGCCGTCCGACGTTTGTCAGTTCCTCGATCGCTCCGGGTGGAGTCAGGCGCGTCTCGCCTGGGAACTCGGGATCAACCAGCCTCGGATTTCGCGTTTCGTCACCGGCATGAAAAAGCCGAACCGGGAACTGCAGGGTCTGCTCGAAGCCTTTTTCGCGAAGGATCCCCGGGCTCGTTCAAGTCTACACGGGAACGCGATCTCTGCGCTGAGCACAAGCATCATAGGCTCTGCACCCGCCTGAACCAGCGGCCATTCATGCCGTTGAGGTATCGATCCATCCAGTCTTTGTGTTGGACGGCTGGACGAGACGCGCCTTAGCCTTGATCCCGCAAACGGTCGCCGAGGTCCCGTCGGGGCGCTTTCGAGAATGACCGATGTCCACCGAGGCGAAGGCCGGGTGGTCCATTCTCAGGGAGAGACGCCATGGGCGCCGGTCTGGTCATGACCGCGGCGAAGCGGAGCCGTATACGGCTTCTCATCGTCACGATGCTGTTTATCGCCACCACCATCAATTACGCCGATCGTGCGACGCTCTCGATCGCCGGTCCCTCGCTCGCCAAGGACCTCGGCCTCGACGCCGTCTCCATGGGCTACGTCTTCTCGGCCTTCGCCTGGTCCTACGTTCTCGCTCAGTTGCCCGGCGGATGGCTGCTCGACCGCTATGGGGCCAAGTGGGTCTATGCCGGCGCGATCTTCCTCTGGTCGACCTTCACCCTGATGCAGGGGGCGGTCGGCTTCTTCACCGGCTTCGCCGCCGTGGCGGTGCTGTTCAGCCTGCGCCTTCTCGTCGGTTTGGCCGAGGCCCCGGTCTTTCCGGCCAATGCGCGTATCACCGCGGCTTGGTTTCCCACCTCCGAGCGCGGCACGGCATCGGCGTTCTTCAACTCGTCGCAGTACTTCGCCACCGTGCTGTTCACGCCCCTGATGGGCTGGGTGGTGCACCATTACGGCTGGCATCACGTCTTCACCCTGATGGGAGCCCTCGGTATCGCCTTCGCGCTGCTCTGGATTCAGGTGATCCATGGACCCAGGGAGCACCCGGGGATCAACCAGGCCGAGCGCGATTACATCGAGGAAGGGGGGGCCCTTCTCGACATGGACGGGCGCGGCGCCAGTGCGCCGGTCGATGCCGGCAAGACGATCAAGCAACTGCTGTCCAATCGCATGCTGCTCGGCATCTATATTGGTCAGTACTGCATCACCACCCTGACATATTTCTTCCTGACCTGGTTCCCGGTTTACCTGGTGAAGGAGCGCGGCCTGTCCATCCTGCAGGCGGGCTTCGCCGCAGTGCTGCCGGCCCTGTGCGGCTTCGTCGGAGGCATTCTGGGAGGCTGGCTCTCGGACCTGCTGCTCAAGCGCGGCTACTCGCTGACCGCCGCACGGAAGATTCCGATCGTCGGCGGTATGCTGCTGTCTATGAGCATCATCGGCTGCAACTACGTCCAGGCGGATGCGGTCGTGATCGGCCTGATGGCGCTCGCCTTCTTCGGAAAGGGGATCGGTGCCCTCGGCTGGGCGGTGGTTTCCGATACCTCGCCGCGCTCGACCGGCGGTCTGAACGGCGGCCTGTTCAACACCTTCGGCAATACCGCCGGCATCACCACGCCGATCGCCATCGGCTACATCGTTCAACAGACCGGTTCGTTCAACGGCGCCCTCGTCTTCGTCGGCCTGAACGCGCTCGTGGCCGTGTTCTGCTATCTCGTCATCGTCGGCGAGATCAAACGGGTGGAGTTGCACTGATCGGCTCTCTCCGTTCGAACCGTCACGGAACCGCGGCCGTGGGGAAACCCCCGGCCGCATCGTCGTCGCGAGGCGTGATGCTCGATTTCGGCCAACTCCGCTGCTTTGCCGCTGTCGCGGAGGAACTGCATTTCGGTCGAGCGGCGGCGCGTCTGAACATGACGCAGCCGCCGCTGTCGCGGCAGATCCAGGTCCTGGAGCGGGTTCTCGATGTGCAGCTTCTTGATCGAACGAGCCGTTCGGTCCGGCTTACCGCCGCCGGGCGCAGCTTTCTTCCGGAAGCGCTGCGGATTCTGAGGCTGGCCGAAACGGCGACCTACGTGACGCGGCAGGTCGCCGCCGGGCGGGCAGGCGTCCTGAAGCTCGGATTCACCGCGGCCTCTGCCTATGATTTCCTGCCGCGCCTCGTCATCGCCTGCCGGGGCGCGATGCCGGACGTCACCCTGTCGCTGCGTGAGATGGTGACCAAGGATCAGATCGAGGCGATTCTTTCCGGCCAGATTGATGCCGGGTTCATCCGCCCGCCGGTCAACCATCCTGAACTCGAAGCCGAACAGGCACTGGCCGAGCCACTGGTCGTCGCACTGCCGGCGGACCATGCTCTCGCCGACCGGACGACCCTCAGTCTCGGAGATCTTCATGGGGAGGCCTTCGTAGGCTACGCCCCCCATGAAGCGAGTTACTTCCACGACCTGCTGGTCGGGTTGTTCGCCGGGGCCGGACTTCATCCGCGCATCGTCCAGCAGTTGACCCAGATTCACTCGATCCTCGCCCTCGTGCGTGCCGGTATCGGCATCGCTCTCGTGCCGACAGCCGCCGAGCGCCTCCGCTTCGAAGGCATCGCATTCCGGCCGCTCGCCCTCGTGGCACCGAGACCGGCCGAGCTTCATCTGGCCTGGAAGCGAGACAGCGATGTGCCGCTCCTGGCCCATCTGCGGGCGCTCCTCCGCGACCTCGCCTGACATCGCGTCGGAGATCGATGCGATCCCTGCATTGATCGATCCATCCTTTGGTTTGGACCGGCATCGCCGGGGTTCCTAGAACGGAGAACGCAAGACGGCGCGCAGACGCCGCGGCAGCAGATTCGGGAGAACATTCATGCAGCTCGATTCCAAGGGCTCATCACCGCGCGGCGCTTCCCGCACCCCGGTCGTGACCGCCATGAAGGTGGTGCCGGTCGCTGGCCGCGACAGCATGCTGCTCAATCTCAGCGGTGCCCACGGCCCGTTCTTCACGCGCAATCTCGTGATTCTCACCGATTCCACCGGCGCCACGGGCCTGGGCGAAGTCCCCGGTGGTGAGCGAATCCGGCAGACCCTCGACGATGCCGGCGACCTCGTCATCGGTCGCCCGATCGGCGAGTGGCAAGCGGTGCTGAACGCGATGCGCACGCGCTTCGCCGACCGTGATGCCGGTGGCCGTGGTCTTCAGACCTTCGATCTGCGCGTGACCATCCATGCCGTCACGGCCGTCGAGTCCGCTTTTCTTGATCTGCTCGGTCAATTCCTCGACGTGCCTGTGGCAGCCCTCCTTGGGGAGGGCCAGCAGCGCGATGCGGTCGAGATGCTGGGCTATCTGTTCTATGTCGGCGACCGCCGGCGCACCGATCTTCCCTATCGGGAGCCGGAGGCCCGCGACGGCTGGTTTCGGCTGCGTGACGAGGAAGCGCTGAGCCCCGACGCGGTGGCACGCCTCGCAGAGGCCGCCTACGAGACCTACGGCTTCAACGACTTCAAGCTGAAGGGGGGCGTGCTCTCGGGCGAAGAGGAGATCGCGGCGGTGACCGCGATCCACGAGCGCTTTCCCAAGGCACGCGTCACCCTGGACCCGAACGGCGCCTGGTCGCTCACGGAGGCCATCGCGTTGTGCAAGGGCCGTGGTGACGTCCTCGCCTACGCCGAGGACCCCTGCGGAGCGGAGAATGGTTTCTCCGGTCGAGAGATCATGGCCGAGTTTCGGCGCGCCACCGGTCTTCCCACCGCGACCAATATGATCGCCACCGACTGGCGCCAGATGAACCACGCCATTCAGCTCGGTTCGGTCGATATCCCGCTGGCCGACCCCCATTTCTGGACGCTTGCCGGTTCCGTCCGTGTCGCCCAGCTCTGTCGAGACCATGGCCTGACCTGGGGCTCGCATTCGAACAACCACTTCGACGTGTCGCTCGCCATGTTTACCCACGTGGCCGCCGCAGCTCCCGGGCGGGTTACCGCCATCGATACCCACTGGATCTGGCAGGACGGCCAGCGTCTGACCAAGGAGCCCCTGCAGATCAAGGGCGGCCTTGTGAGGGTGCCCGAGCGTCCGGGCCTCGGGATCGAAATCGACTGGGCCGAGGTCGAGGCTGCGAACGCACTCTACCAGCGCCACGGACTCGGCGCCCGCGACGATGCGATCGCGATGCAGTTTCTGATCCCCGACTGGACCTTCGACAACAAGCGCCCCTGCCTCGTCCGATAATCCCGCCTCGCGCGCTGAACACATAAATCCCGGAGACGCGACGATGACCGACATCCTCACCAATCACTTCAAGGCGGCCTTGAATGCCGGACAGCAGCAGATCGGTCTCTGGTGCAGCCTCGCCAGCCCGATTTCGACAGAGGTCGTCGCCGGTTCGGGCTTCGACTGGCTGCTCCTCGACATGGAGCACTCCGCCAACGACCTGCGCGACGTCTACGCGCAGGTTCAGTCCATGATGGAGAGCCGAGCCCACGCGATGGTGCGGGTGCCGAGCGATGAGCCCATCACAATCAAGCGTATTCTCGACACCGGCGTGCAGTCGCTGATGATCCCCAACATCGACGATGCCGACCAGGCACGCCGCGCCGTCGCCGCGACACGCTACGCCCCGCGTGGCGTGCGTGGTTTCTCGCAGGCGCCCCGCGCCGCCCGCTTCGGCCGCATCCCCGACTATCATGCCCGCTGCGAGGCGGAGATCTTCGTCGCGGTCCAGATCGAGTCGCGTCGTGCCCTGGACAACCTTGAGGAGATCGCCGGCGTGGAGGGCGTCGACGGCGTCTTCATCGGGCCCGGCGATCTCTCGACCAGCCTCGGCTATCTCGGCCAGCAGAACCATGCAGACGTGGTCAAGGTGGTGCAGGACACGATCGCTCGCATCCGCAGCACCGGCAAGCATGCCGGCATCCTCACCGCCAACGAAGACCTGGCTCACCGCTACATCAAGGCCGGCACCCGCTTCACCGCGGTCGGCTCGGATATGGGTCTCCTCGCCCGCAACTCCGAAGCGCTGGCCGCGCGCTTCCGCTGACGCCATCACCTGGGAGACGGACATGAACGTCGGATTCATCGGCCTCGGAATCATGGGCGCGCCCATGGCCGGCCACCTGATTGCGGGCGGACACAGCCTCGCCCTCAAGACCCGCCGGCAGGTGCCCGAGGTTCTGGTCTCGGCCGGCGGCAGGGCCTGCGCGACCGCGGCCGACGTCGCCGAACACTCGGACGTCGTGATCCTGATGCTGCCCGACACACCCGACGTCGAAGCCGTCCTGTTCGGTGTCGACGGTGTCGCCAAGGGCGTCAAGCGCGGGGCCGTGGTGGTCGACATGAGTTCGATCTCGCCCATTGCGACCCGCGACTTCGCAGCGCGCCTCGCCGACCAGGGCGTCGACTACCTCGATGCTCCCGTGTCGGGCGGCGAGGTCGGTGCCAAGAACGCGGCGCTCTCGATCATGGTCGGCGGTAAGGTCGAAGTCTTCGAACGGGTCAAGCCACTCTTCGACCTGATGGGCAAGGCCGTGACGCATGTCGGCGACACAGGGGCCGGTCAGGTAGCGAAGGTCGCGAACCAGATCATCGTGGCGCTGACCATCGAGGCGGTGGCCGAGGGGCTGCTTTTCGCCTCCAAGGCGGGGGCCGATCCGGCCAAGGTTAGACAAGCGATCACCGGCGGCCTTGCGACCTCGCGCATCCTCGAACTGCACGGGGAGCGCATGATCAAGCGGACCTTCGATCCGGGCTTCCGCATCGCCCTGCACCAGAAGGACCTGAATCTCGCCCTGGAAGGCGCCAAGTCGCTCGGCCTCGCCCTACCCGGCACGGCGCTGACGCAGCAGCTGTTCTCGATCTGCGCCGCCAACGGCGTGGGTGACAAGGACCACTCGGCCCTCGTTCGCGCCCTCGAGATCATGGGAAACCACCCCGTGGCCGAAGGCTAGCGCCGCGAGCCTTCGGCCGGTCAAATCCGGGCGAAGGCCGCCGCATCCGCGACCTGTGCAGTTGTCGGCGTCACGCCGGTATAGCGGATGAACTGCTCCAGGCCCTGCAGCACCAGGACCGAATGGCCCTCGATGCGAGGCTTGCCCAGACCTTCGGCCGCGATCAGGAACGGCGTCCGCGACGGCAGAGCCACGACATCGAAGGCGACCGTCGCGGCAGCGATCGTCAGCTCGGGAAACGCGAGGGTTGCGGCCTCCGCACCTTCCATTCCAAGCGGCGTCGCGTTGATGAGGAGCGGCGCGGAGTGATCGCCGAGTTCGATCGCATGGGTGAAGCCATAGCGTGCTGCCAAGGCGCCACCCGCTGAGCCATTGCGGGCGATGATCGTCCCTTCCCGGAAACCGCCATCGCGCAGCGCCGCCGCGACGGCTTTGGCCATGCCGCCGGAGCCGCGAAGCAGGAAGGGCGTCGCCGGATCGATGCCCTGCTGCGTCAGCAGGCGACGCACGGCGATGTAATCCGTGTTCGACCCCGTGAGACGGCCATCGTCATTGACGATTGTGTTGACGCTCTCGATCGCACGCGCGGAGGGATCGAGCGCATCGAGAAGGGGGATCACGCGTTCCTTAAACGGCATCGAGACCGCGCAGCCGCGAATGCCGAGGGCACGGATGCCGGCGATCGCGCCCGGCAGGTCGCTGGTCGCGAACGCCTTATAGACGTAATCGAGTCCGAGCAGCGCGTAGAGCCGGTTATGAAAGCGCGAGCCGAAATGGCCAGGACGTGCCGAGAGCGACATGCATAGCGTCGTATCTCGTCCGATCGGCGGACGTCTGGGGAGGTCGCTCTCCTCGAGATCCCGATCTCCGGACATTCTCAGGGCTGGGAAGCGGTGAAGAACCTCGGATTCAGGGCCGCGAGGGCGAGGAGGGGCGGGGGCATGATGACTCCGGCAACCCGCATGGCGCGAGCGGCCGCGCGGCACGACGCCTGATCGTTCGCTCCAGCGGCTGCCTCGATCTGAGCCACGACCGCTGGATCGGGCTTCGGGCTCGGTGCGGGGGCACCGGGCGCGGGCGGAGCTTTCGCTGCGGCATTGGCCTGCGCCAGGGCGGTCTTACCAGCGCTGATGGGCGCCCTGGTGTCGCTGCTCGATACTTTTGCGTCGGTGTTCGTCGGCCCGCTCAAACCGGATTTCTGCTGCGGATCGCCCCCGGCCGTCGAGGGCTGTCCGTCGCTCTTGCCCGACGAATTCGAGACGGCAGTCGCCTGTGCCGGTGGCGTTGCCGCCTCTTGCTTCTTCTCCTCGGGCTTCTTCACGAAGGCCGCCAACTCCTGGCAGAGGTTCGCCGGACCCTTCGCAGCCGGCGCGGGTGCGGAGTCCTGCGCGAAGGCTGCGGGCCCTACGAGGCAACTCGACAGCAGCAAGGCGGCGATAGGCAGGTGGCGATTCATCTGCATTCCCCTGGAGTCCAGGTCCTTCGGTCGGTTCGGTTGCGCGCTCAGGAACGCTTTGGATGCGAGGGCTCGCCGGTCGCCTTGCCATGGGCCGATTCACCAGTGTCGTTGGTCCTCGGATCGCCGTTCCATTTCTCGCCCACGAGGTTGGTGCCCGGCTCCGACACGCGGGCGCCGGACGTCGCGAAGGCCTGATAGGCGAACTTCTGATTGCTCGTCAGGGCATACATGGCGGCGACACCGAGCCCGATGGCCGCGATGATGGCGAGGATGAAGGCTTTCATGATCGATTTCCTCGTCGCCGCGCGGGCGCCTTCGGGCAGGTGGGAGGATTACTCGGCAGCAGCGGGATGACGCCCGGAGAGTTGCGGGCCGCTGGCGGTCTTCGCCTGCTCCTGCTCCACCCAGAGATCGTGGTGCGCCCGGGCCCAGGCCAGATCGACCTTGCCGCTCCCCATGGCATCGTAGGCGCCCTTCATGCCGAGCGTACCAATGTAGATGTGCGCAAGGATGCCGGCGATGAAGGCGATGCCGATCAGCGAGTGGATCACCTGCATGACCTGCATGCCATTGATGTCTAGCAGCGCGAAGGGGAACAGCATCATCAGGCCGGTGACGCTCATGGCGACGCCGAAGCCGGCGACCATCCAGAAGACGCCCTTCTGGCCGGCGTTGAAGCGGGCCGCGTGCGGGTGCTTGTTGCCGATGAAGCCGCCGCCGGCCTTGATCCAGGCCCAGTCCAGGCGGTTGGGGATGTTGTCCTTGATCCAGACCACGAACATCATCGCGACGCCGAACATGAAAGGCCAGGCCAGGTAGACGTGGCTGTACTTGGCCCATTGCGCCAGGGCGCCGAAGGCCTCGGGGCCGATCAGCGGCATCAGCAGGCGCTTCCCGAAGATGTAATTCAGGCCGGACAGCGAGAGGATGATGAAGCACACGGCCGTCATCCAGTGCGTGAAGCGCTCGAAAGTGTTGAAGCGCAGGATCTTCCGACCGGATTCCTGACTGTGCTCCGTGAGGATGCGCCCGCGCCAGAGGAAGAACGCGCCCAGCGCGGCGATCATGCCGAGAATGAAGGCGGCACCAATCCAGGGCAAGTAGTGCTCGCGGAACGACTGGTACTCGCGGCCCTGCGGCTGGATCAGGTTCGCGGCCTTCCGGTCGGGGATGCTGATCCGGCCGGTGATCTTGTCGGCATTCTTGAAGAGGAATTCCTCGTTGACCGAATCCGCCGTGGGCTTGGCGCCCATCGGATTCTGCCCATCCTGGGTGATCGGGTTCTGCGCCTGGGCGGGCGCGAACGCCGCCGGTGCGGCCAGGAGCGTCGTGGCGACGACGAGGGTGCTGAGAAGCGTGACTGCCCGCCGCATCGGCGTTCCTTTCGATGGGGTATCGTCGCGAGATCGCCGGAGGTCCGGCGATCCCATGGGCGAAGATGCAGCGTTCAGAGCGCCACGGTCTCGCGGTAGGCCGTCTTCCAGCCCCAGGCGCCCGAGCCGTAGCCGCGCTTGATCACGCGCTGCTTGTAGATCTCGGCGATCATCTCACCGTCGCCGGCGAGGAGGGCCTTCGTCGAGCACATCTCGGCGCAGAGCGGCAGCTTGCCCTCGGCGAGGCGGTTCGAGCCGTACTTCTCGTACTCCGCCACCGACAGGTCCGGCTCCGGGCCGCCCGAGCAGTAGGTGCACTTGTCCATCTTGCCGCGCGAGCCGAAGTTTCCGACGCGCGGATATTGCGGTGCGCCGAAGGGACAGGCGTAGAAGCAGTAGCCGCAGCCGATGCAGATGTCCTTGGAGTGCAGCACCACGGCGTCAGCCGTGGTGTAGAAGCAGTTCACCGGACAAACAGCCGCGCAGGGCGCGTCGGTACAGTGCATGCACGCCATCGAGACGGAGCGCTCGCCGGGCTTGCCGTCGTTCAACGTCACGACGCGACGACGATTGATGCCCCAGGGCACCTCGTGCTCGTTCTTGCACGCGGTCACGCAGGCGTTGCATTCGATGCAACGGTCGGCGTCACAGAGGAACTTCATACGGGCCATAGTCGATGCGCTCCTCTCACGCGGCCTTGATCTGGCATAGGGTGCACTTCGTTTCCTGCATGCCCGTCACAGGATCGAAGCCGTAGGTGGTGACCGAGTTGACGCTCTCGCCGAGCACCACCGGGTCGGTGCCCTTCGGGTAGTAGTCGCGCATATCCTTGCCCTCGTACCAACCCGAGAAGTGGAAGGGCATGAACGCGACGCCCTTGCCGACACGGTCGGTGACGAGCGCCTTGACCTTGGCCTTCGAGCTGTTCTCGGCGCCGGTGACCCAGACCCAGGCCCCGTCCTTGATTCCACGCTCGGCGGCATCCCCGGTGTTGATCTCGACGAACATGTCCTGCTGCAGCTCGGCGAGCCACGGGTTCGACCGGGTCTCCTCGCCGCCGCCCTCGTATTCCACGAGTCGGCCCGAGGTGAGGATGATGGGGAAGTCGCGCGCCACATTGCGCTCGACCGCCGCCTTCTGCACCGAGAGGCCGATGTTCGGCATGCGGAACTGCCGCTCGTCCGGTCGGGTCGGATACTTCGCCACGAGGTCGGGACGGGGGGAGTAGACAGGCTCGCGATGCACAGGCACGGGGTCGGGCAGGTTCCAGGCATTCGCCCGGGCCTTGCCGTTGCCGAACGGGATCACGCCGTGGTCGAGGCAGACACGCTGGATGCCGCCCGAGAGGTCGGTCGCCCAGCTCACGGTATCCGGCTTGTCGCCACCGATCTTTAGGATGGTCGCGAGCTCGTCGGCTGTCAGGTCCTTGTCCCAGCCGAGCTTCTTGAACACCCCGAACGTGAATTCCGGGTAGCCGTCGGTGAGGTCGGAATCCTTGGTGAAGCTGTCCTCGGCCAGAAGCGTCTGGCCGTTGCGCTCGGTGCCGAAGCGGGCTCGGAAGGTGCTGCCACCGTCCTTCACGTGAAGCGACGTGTTGTAGAGGATCGCCGATCCCGGATGGCGAAGCTCGGGCTTGCCCCAGCACGGCCACGGCAATCCGTAATAGTCGCCGCCCACCTCCGGATCGTCCTTGGGCGCCCGCAGGGTGATGAGGTCGAACTTGTGCTGATTGCGCATATGCGCCTTCAGACGCTCCGGGCTCTGGCCGGTATAACCCGTCGACCAGCCGCCGCGGTTGATCTCCCGCAGCAGGTCCTCGGCCGAGGGGATGTTGTTCTCGACCTTGATGTTCTTGAACAGCGTCTCGGCAAAGCCGAGCTTCTTGGCTAGAAGGTAGAGCACCTCGTAGTCGTTCTTGGACTCGAAGGCTGGCTTCACGATCTGCTCGCCCCACTGGAGCGAGCGGTTGGAGGCCGTGCGGGACCCGTCCATCTCGAGGGAGGTGCAGATCGGCAGCAGGTAGGTGTTGTCCTGCCGGGCATCGAGGGCCGCGAAGGTGGTCGGGTGCGGATCGGCGACCACCAGCAACTCAAGCTTGTTCATGCCCTCGATCGCCTCGGGCAGGCGGGTCACGGTGTTGCCGCCGTGGCCGAAGACCATGAACGCCTTGATCGGACTGCGCTGATCGATCTGCTCCGGGGGCAGGTTCACGGCGTCGAACCAGCGCGTGGAGGTGATGCCCGGCGCCTCCATGTTCTCCTTGCGCGAGCGGGCCTTGCGGCCGGCTGCGGCGGGAACCTCGTCAAAGCGGGACTGCAACCACTCGTAGGGCACGTCCCAGACGCGAGCCCAATGGCGCCAGCCACCCTCGACGAGGCCGTAGTACAGCGGCAGCGATGTGACATCGAGGCCGAGATCGGTCGCGCCCTGCACATTGGTATGGCCGCGGAAGATGTTCGCCCCAGTGCCGGGCTTGCCGACGTTGCCGGTGGCGAGACACAGGATGCAGAGAGCGCGCACGTTGGCGGTGCCGACCGTGTGCTGGGTCGCGCCCATGCACCAGATCAGGGTCGCGGGCTTCTCCTTGGCGAACTTCTCCGCCACGCGGCGCAGCTGCTCGCCGGGCACGCCGGAGACGCGCTCGACTTCCTCGGGGGTCCACTTGGCGACTTCCTTGCGGACGTCGTCCATGGCGTAGACGCGCTGGCTGATGAACTCCTTGTCCTCCCAGCCATTCTGGAAGACGTGCCAGAGGATGCCCCAGACTACCGGGATGTCGGTGCCCGAGCGGATGCGCACGTACTCGGTGGCGTGGGCGGCCGTGCGGGTGAAGCGCGGATCGATGACGATCATGTTCGCGCGGTTGATCTCCTTGCCCGACAGGACGTGCTGCATGGAGATCGGGTGCGCCTCGGCGGGGTTGCCGCCCAGGATGATCATCGTCTTGGCGTTGCGGATGTCGTTGTAGGAGTTGGTCTGGGCGCCGTAGCCCCAGGTGTTGGCGACGCCCGCCACCGTGGTCGAGTGGCAGATGCGCGCCTGGTGATCGACGGAGTTGGTGCCCCAGAAGGCACCGAATTTGCGCATCAGGTACGCGGCCTCGTTGGTGAACTTGGCCGAGCCGAGCCAGTAGACCGAGTCCGCGCCGTTCTTCTCGCGGATGGCGCCGAGCTTGTCGCCAATCTCCTCGATGGCCTGCTCCCAGGAGACGCGCTGCCACTGGCCGCCGACGAGCTTCATCGGATACTTCAGGCGGCGGTCGGACGAGACCAGCTCACGGATGGCAGCGCCCTTGGCGCAGTGCGTGCCGCGGTTGATCGGGCTCGCATAGGACGGCTCCTGGCCGACCCAGACGCCGTTCACCACCTCGGCCGTGACGGTGCAGCCCACCGAGCAGTGGGTGCAGACGTTCTTCTTGATCTGCACGTCCGGCGAGGTCGCCGAGGAGCCGGCCGCTCGCGCCTGGCGCACCGAGCCGAGCTGGATCGTGCCGGCTGCCGCCAGGGCGCCGGCGGTCAGGCCGGACTTCTTCAGGAAGCCGCGGCGGTCGAGCACGCCGGCCGCGAGGCCCGCGGCGACGGCCTGGTGCTTGGTGCGGCTCGCCTCGCCGCTCTTGCGCTTGGTCAGCATCGCGGGCTCACTTCTTTCCGGCGTTCGTGCTGTTCTGGAGAGTTTCGTAGCCGTTCGTCCGGTAGAACGCCTTCACCTCGTCGCTGAGGCGATAGCGCGACCGGGTCTCGTCCGTGCCGGGATCGTAGGCCTGAGCCTCGGTTACGGACATGGGGGATGCCATGCCGGCCGCGGCCGCCACTGTGCCGCCTCCGAGGGCGCGGAAGAATTGGCGACGGCCGAGCTGGTCCTTCTGATCCTGTCCCATCGCCCACACTCCCCATGTGGCGTCTGCCCACTCTGGCATCACGCCATGACCCAAATGGATGGATGCCTCAGGCATCCATCGTGAAAGCCGCCGCCTCGATTTCGAGGAAGGCCCGTCCCAGCGCGCCGACCGGACGGTAGAGGCGTGCCGCCTTGGCCCGCTCAAGGTCGGCAAAGAAGAGTTCGCCCCACGGCGCGATGTGCCGGAGGAAGAACGCGCGGGCCATTCCCGGCTCCGCTTCGAATCGTCCGGCCGTAAGCCCCGCCATCACATCGAAGAGAATCGCGAGATGATCCTCGGGTTCGGCGGTCCCGGGGTCGCGCTCGATCCCCAATCCCGCGAGATCCTCGCGAACCCGAGCGAGGGGCCGCTCGTTGAGGAACCCCGTGAGGTAGTAGGAGGCGTAGGGCAGAAGTTCTCCGCGACCGACCCCGACGAAGAGCGCGAAGTACTCACGTTCCGCGGCGTCAGCCGAGGTTTCCCTGGCGAGGGACGCCAGAGCTGCCACCTCTCGCCCCAGCACGCTGTCCCCGCCCTTCAGATCAGCCAGTGCGGCGAGAAGCTCGGGTGTCGGCGGTCGGCCGAGGAGCACGGCAAGAAGATCATATTGCTGTGCACGCAGGTAATCGACCTCATCCACGGTCGTTCCGGTCGGGTCAATCCGATCCGTCACGTCGAGACCCACTTCCCCCCGATGCTCTGACAACGGCGTACCGGAACGCATACGACTCCTCTACCCTTCCGGCCCCGCGCTGCTCCACCTCGGGTGCAGCCTAGTTTGTATTGATAATAAAAAGCGTTTCGCGGAACGGCAATCGCGTTTCTGCGGATTAGCTCGGCAGCGCTCCGCCATGGCGTCGCAGGGGCGAAACAATTGCTGGCGATTGAAACGCGCGAACTGCGTTTTTCGGTGGATGAAGGGTCGCCTCCTCGACGTGCGCGACGTCGGTCTCCTGGGCTAAGGCGACTTGCGGTTCTGCCTCGATTACCTCCGTAACCGGCGGGACGACCGTGGGCTCCTCGTCGTTTCCAGGATCATCAGGAAGGGAGTCTTCGGAGGGACGAGGCGCATGCCCGGTCATGATGCGCTCGACCATTGCCTTGATGTCGTCGGTGGGTAGCATCGGGCCCATCCCTGGAACGCCTCCGGGCGTGTTCCAATCGTAGGCGTAGTCCCGAGCTTCGCTGACGAAGTCGCGGATTGCGGGATCGACGGACCACATCCGACGCAGAGCGGCCTTGCGCAGCGCCGCCGGGATCCCCGCACGCAGGAACGGGGCGAGCTCGGTCTCGGCCGTCAAATCCTCGATCTTCGGCAATCGGGCGATCGCGTCCGCGAGACCTTCGTCTTTGAGCGCCGTATTTGCGGCGAGGTCGGCTTCACCCTCCGGCTGCGCTTCCAGCGGAGCGTCGGGGGTTCCCGGCGCCGGCGAGGCCGGTACGCGTCCCCGCAGGCGGACCTCTTGCTTGCGCCGCGCCCAGCGCGAGAGGATGCCCTCGTTCATTCGCCACGTCCCCGGCCCTGGCCGCCACGCGCCAAGGCCTCCGGATCTGCGCGATCGCGCTTGCGCTTCTCGAACTTCCGCTCGACGTGGAAAGCCTCGAAGAAGGCCTGCAGGACGCCTTGGCACTCGGCCGGCATTGGCACGGCTTCGACGATTTCGCCGATGCCCTCCGCCATCGCCTCGCCTTCATAGGGATCGGCTGTCACCGTCGCGATCTCGTAGGCGTCTTCGTCGAGCTTCCGAAGGGCGACCCACAGGGACGGGCGACCCGACACGAGGTTGTCCCGGTAATGCGAGGTTTCCGCGGGATGCAGCAGCACATCGTAGGACCCAGCGTAGAAGATTGTTTCCTCCACCGTTTCCGAAAGGCGTGTCCAGTTGGCTACCGGAGGCGCTGCCGGAAGCGCGGAGACAGGCATCCAGGCATGGGTCGCCCAGGGGCCGCGCAGGCGCCGGCGCGCCACGAGAATCCCGACCTCGAAATGGTTCTGGGGCATGGTCCGATCCTGCAATGGCTCGCGGCGATCTCGCTCACCGGACATTGCATCAACGTGCGAAGGGTCGTTCGGCATTAGCAGGGCGCCAAAGCTGTCTTGAGGGGAAGACCTGCGACCAGGTTCTGCGGCTTCATCGTGACGAGGTTCGCACCATTCGCCGCGAGCAGAAGGTAGACCGGCCGGTCTGCGACCGAGTCTTCGAGACGAGTTCGATCCACGAAGGTCATGCTGAAGATCGCGATCACGCGCTCCTGGTCGGTGTTCGATACGGATTCGCCGCGCCATAGGGCATTGCCGATCCGCGTGGCCTCGGCGTCGAGGCCGACGAACCAACGCCAGTCCGAATCCTCGAGCCGATCCAGGGGCGCAACCCGGACCTCCTCGCTCAGGAGGTGTCCGATGAATGTCTCGATCACCCGGGCGAGACCCTCGCGGCTGCGCGCGCTCGAGCCGAGGTTCAACGCCATCGAGAAGGCATCGGACCGACTCCAGTAGCTCCAGGCATTCTCCTCGTTGAGGATGTCGAGTTCGTTCGCCGCATCCTTGCCGAGCATCGCCACCAGGGGCGAGAGCGGCGCGCTGCCCTCTCGCGCCTCGATCACCTCGGCATCGGCCAGCAGGACCGCGCCGTCGAGCCGGCTGATCCGCTGTGGCCGGAACATCAGTTCAGCCGCACGCAGAATGAACGGGTCTTCGCAGCCGTCGAGGGCATTGCGCAGGATCAGATGCACCAGCTGGTTGAGGAACAGGGAGGGGATTCCCTGCAGTCCCTCGTGGACCATTCCGAGATAGGCCGCCTCGATAGAGCGTGCGGTCAGCAGGCGGTCGCGGAAGGCGAGGAGAACCTGCCAGTTCTCGCGCGCGTCCGGATCGATGATGGACGTGACGGCCTCCGACGGAACGGTGCGGCGCGGCTGAGCGAGAAGGTCGGCATAGAGGCGCCGCTCTGCATCACAGGCATCTTCCGGCGGCACGAGCTCCGGGCGAGCGAGATAGGCGAGGATCAGCTCATCGGTGACGGCCAGCCCGCCACCCTCCGTACGCTGTGTCAGATGATGGCCGCTGGAGACCCAGAACTCCGTCATGGCAGGGTCTGTCCGGCAGAGATGTGTGACATCGATCAGGTTCCCGAAGCGGTCGAAGCCCGCGCGAGACCGATGAGGTCAGCCCGTTCCTCGGGCTCCTCGTCATCGGTCTCCACGAAGCGGAAGGCGCGAGCATGAGCATGCAGGCGGTCGGCACCCGGCGTCCCGGCATCCCGTTGGTGAAGCGTCCGAAAGGCTTCCGAGATCTCGCCATTCGTCTGCGTCCGGTGCATCGCCACGACGCTTCCGACCGGGACACCGCAAAGCGAGGCTGAGAAGTCGAGCTCTTCGCGGGCCGCCGCCAGCGCCGTCTCTCGGTCCGGTGCACCAAGATGCTCGTGGATGTGCTGGGCGAGGATCTCCGCCGCCGCCTCGCGCTCGGCTTCGGTGGCCTCGCTCACGACCACGAGGGTCGAGAATCCCAGCGAGGTGACTCCGACGAAACCGGATCGGAAGGCGGCGCGGGCCTTGCCCTCGAGCGCCGTCAGATCCTGGTCCCAGAACAGGAACGATCCCGTCACTGCCCATTCGCCGGGCTCGGCTGGATGCGCGAAGACGAAGGTATCGGACGGGTCGAGCCGCAAGGTGCGCGGCAGCCTGAGCGCCGTCATAGTCGGACCATCCCGGTGTGCGGATCGAGCCACGCGGGCTCCTGTAGCAAGGACGCCAGGGGCCAGCGCTCGGCATCGCCGAGGATGATGTCGCCGACCGGATCGATACGCACCTGCAGGCCCGCCGGTGTCGGCAGGTGCGCAAGGTAGCGCGCCGCAATGCCCGCGAAACCATCCTCCGACCAGACGGAGAACGTGCGGACGAGATTTCTGGCAAAGCTCTCCACCAGGGGATCGCGGATCTCGGCCGGAAAGCCTTCTTCGTCGAGGGCGGTGGAGTTTGGGGTGAGGCCTGGATCACCCGCTCCGGTCTTGGAGAGAATCAGCATGGCTGAGAAGATCAGCCAATCCGGAACGGCGTCCTCGGCGCACACCTCGGGCCAGCCCAAGCGCCCGCCTCCGAGGCGGGCACCATCGAAGATCAGCGTGTCGGGCCAAGCGAAGGTCAGCGGCATCTCTGGTGGCCCATGGGAACCGACCGCGTCCGCCAGTGCCGTCATGGCCGCGAGGAACACGCGGCGGGCGGAGGCCAGGGGTTCGTCCGGTGCCAAAATCACCGCGAGATCAAGGATGCCAGAGCGCTCGACCAGCAGGAGGGTCCCAGCCGCATCAGAACCCGCGCGATCGGCAAGGGCCAGCGCCTCCCGGAATGCATCGGCTCCGGGCGGTGCCGCGCGTGCGGTGAAGACCGGTGGGAGGGCGAGGGCCATCGGGTCGATTGCGGGGGGCAGCGTTGGCATCGCGGGGTGGAGGGAACTCGACGTTGAATTCAGGGTGACGACACTTCCGGACGACATGTCTTGCCGATGACCGCACCACAAGCCGCAAGATGCGCGTGGGACGCGACGTCGCTGCGCGCCGGTGTCGGATCGTAGTTTTGAACCGTTTGAGTATATGGGATACGAGCGACGACGCGAAGGGGCCATCTGCGCGCCTGTTCGTCCACCGTCGCAATCCTTCTGTCGCTCGATTTAGGGTCCATCCGTGTCAGACCGTATCGTATTCGCCTGCTCCTGCGAAAAGACGATGCCGCTCGATGCCGATGCGATCGGACGCGGATGCGCAGGAACCGTGAAGCTCGCAGATCAGCTCTGTGGCCGAGAACTGGACCGGTTCCGCTCCGCCCTGCAGGCCGGCGGGCCCGTGACGGTCTCCTGCACGCTGCAATCGCCGCTCTTCGACGAGGTCGCCTCCGAGGTCGGCGCAGAGGATCGCGTCGCCTACGCCAAGATCCGAGAGACGGCGGGCTGGTCGGCGCAGGCACGCGAGGCCGGTCCGAAGATGGCAGCACTGCTGGCAGCGTGCGCCGAGCCCGTGCCGGACGCCTCGACCGTGGCGATCGAGAGCCAGGGTGTCGCGCTGATCTACGGTCGCGACGCCGATGCCATCGAGGTCGGACGCCGACTCGCCGAACACCTCGACGTGACGGTGCTCCTGACCCGGCCCGAGGCCGTCGAGCCCCCCATCCGCAATGACTTCCCGATCGTTCAGGGCACCGTCGCCGGCGCCAAGGGCCGGCTCGGCGCCTTCGAGTTGCGCATCGACGAATATGCGCTTCCGGCGCCTTCGTCTCGGTCGCAACTTCTGTTCGGACCGAGCCGCAACGGGGCGAACTCGACCTGTGACATCGTCATCGACGTCACCGGCGGCACGCCCCTGTTTCCGGCACACGAAGTTCGGCTCGGCTACCTCCGAGCCGATCCACGCGACCCGGCCTCGGTCGAGCGCCTGATCGCGGAGGCGTCTCACCTCGTCGGCACCTTCGACAAGACACGCTTCGTCGATTTTCACGCCGAGCTCTGCGCCCATTCGCGCTCGCGCATCACCGGCTGCACGCGTTGTCTCGAGGTCTGTCCCACCGGGGCGATCACGTCGGCCGGTGATACGGTCGCGATCGATCCCTACATCTGTGCCGGCTGTGGAAACTGCGCCTCCGTCTGTCCGACCGGCGCCGCGGCCTACGCATTGCCGCCGGCCGACGCGCTGATGCGGCGTCTGCGCGCCCTCATGCTGGCCTACGGAGCAGCCGGGGGCCGCGATGCCGTGGTGCTGTTCCATGATGGCGCCCACGGCGAACCTCTGATCGATGCGCTGGCCCGCCACGGCGATGGTCTGCCGGCCCGGGTCCTGCCGGTGCGAGTGAACGAGATCACCCAACTCGGTCCGGAAGCCTTCGCGGCGCTCTTTGCCTACGGCGTCACCGGCGTGCGTATCCTCGCCCGCGACCGGCCGAAGCACGACTTGGATAGCTTGCGCCGCGCCGCCGTCCTCGGCGATACCCTCGCGCGCGGCCTCGGCTATGGGGGTTCCGGTCCGGACCCCGTCGTCTCACTGATCGAGACCGACGACCCCGATACCCTGGGGGCGGCGCTGGCGGCGACCTCCATCGGCACGCCGGCGCGAGCGCCGTCGCGGTTCATGCCGGTCGGCGGTAAGCGCGAGGTGCTGCGCTTCGCATTCAACGAGATGCATGCAGCGGCGCCGGAACCGGTGGCGCGGGTGGCCCTCGCTGCGGGGGCGCCGTTCGGCGGATTGAATTTTCGAACCGAGGATTGCACGCTCTGCCTCGCCTGCGTCGGCGCTTGCCCGACTCATGCGCTCTCGGACAGCACCGACCGTCCGTTCCTCGCCTTCGAGGAGAACCTCTGCGTCCAGTGCGGTCTCTGCGCCAACACTTGCCCGGAGAGCGTCATCACGCTGGAGCCCGGCGTCGATTTCGAGGCCTGGGCTGCACCGCGCCGGGTCGTGAAGGAAGAAGAGCCGTTCGCCTGCATCGCATGTGCCAAACCGTTCGGGACGCGCAGCACCATCGAGCGGGTGGTGGAGAAGCTGCGCGATCGACACTGGATGTTTCGGGGCGAGGCCGGCGAGGCGCGTGTCCAGGCACTCATGATGTGCGAAGACTGTCGCGTCGAGGTCGCGGTGAATCAGGGGTTCGACCCCCATGCAGGCCCTGAGCGCGACCGTCCGCGGACCACCGAGGATTACCTGCGCGAGCGCGCCGCCCGCGGCGAGGCGATCTAGCCCGATTGGCGATCTCGATGGGTGCCCGGATGTGGCGGAGCATGCAGGCGCGTGACCTCGGGCAGGTCGTCGCCCTCGCCGACCGCCTGTTTCCCGACCATCCGGAGGCGGCGTCGTATTTCGCCGAGCGGCTGGCGCTGGGAGCCGACCTATGCCTCAGCTTGAGCGATGAGGAACACAACATCATGGGTTATGCGATGGCGTATCCCTGGCCTCTCGGCTGTATTCCACCCTTGAACGAGCCGCTGGCGTCGGCGCCAGCGGCGGAGGGCGGTGCCTACCTGCACGACCTGGGAGTCGCCCCGGAATTTTCGGGGTTCGGGTATGCGCGTGCCGGTTTAGCGACGCTGGTCACCCGGGCGCGCCGGGCTAGCGTGCACTGCCTCGCCCTGGTCGCCGTCAACCGGTCGGTCCCATTCTGGCAGCGTCAGGGATTCCGATCGCACGAGCTTGATCCTGCGATGGCAACGAAGCTCGCGAACTACGGCGCGGAGGCGCGTTACATGATGCGGTCCCTGTAAGATCCGATCAGCGCGTGGCCGTGGCGCTTTCCAGGAACTTCACGAGCGCCTCGCGGTCTTCGGCCTGGGTGATGGTCTGTTCGGGCATCCGCGTCCCGGGGGTGTAGCGGGCGGGGCCGATTTCGAAGAGCTGGGCGATGGTTCGCGCGTCCCAGACGATGTCCATGGCCTTCAGGGCGTCGGAGTATCGATAGCCCGGCGCGGTGGCGATCCGCCGGCCCATGATGCCGGCCAGGGTCGGGCCCGCACGTGGTCCCTCCTCGGGGGTCAGGGCGTGGCAGGCGACGCAGGCGCGGAACACCTCGGCGCCGCGATCCCCATGATAGGCGGCGAGCGTATCGGCGGGACGGGGCATCGCCAGAGCCCCGATCGGCTCGCCGGTCAGCGCATTCCAGCGCCGGACCAAGCGATCGCTCCCGCCGGTGAGGAGCTCGCGTCCGTCCGGCCGCCAGGCGATGGACCAGACCGGAAGGCCCGGGCCGACGAGCCGATGCAGGACCGTCGCCGATACCCGATCGATGAGCGCGACCGCACCTCCCGCGGTGGCGGCCGCGATTCGGGTGCCGTCGGGGGAGGGGGCCAGGGCGATCACCGGATTGGGTCCGATCTCGATGGACGCGCGGACGGTGCCGTCCGGGCGGAGGAGGCGCACGACCGCGTCTCCGCCCCCGACCGCGACCTCGCCATCCGGCGTCACCGCCAGTGCATTGAGGATGGTCGGAAGCGTGAGGACGACCGGCACGCCCTTCGGATCATCGGCGGAGGGCCAGATCCGCAGTGTCGCGTCGTAACCGGCGGTGACGGGCCGCCCGTCCGGAAGGAAGCCGACGGCGTTGACGTTGCCCTGATGGCCTTCGAGCACGCGGGCCGGCCCACCGCCGATGGGCCGGATGTGGGCCGTCCCGTCCCACGAGGCGGAGGCCAGCAAGCTCCCGTCGGGGGAGACGGCCAGCCCCGCCACCGGTCCCGTGTGTTCGGCGAACACCCGCTCGGGCTCGGACTGACCGGCCCGCCAGAGGGCGACATGGCCATCCTCCGAGGCCGTGACTAAACCGCCGTCGGCCAAGGCCGCGACGGCGTTCACCGCACCGTCATGAAAACGCAGGACGGTCAGCGCTGCCCCGGTGTCGATCGCCCAGACGATCGCAGCCTGATCAAAACCGCCGGAAATCGCCAGTCCACCTCCCGGCGCGACGGCCAGGGCCCGCACCGGGCCGCCATGTCCGCGCAACTGTGCATCGGCGGGTGACCCGGACAGGCATACGGCGAGGAAGCAGACGGCAAGTGCTTGCAGCAGCGTGGCGTGCTTGACCAAGGCTTCGTCGAATCCCCGCAACGCATCCCCCGGGATGAAGCGCCGGAACCTCGGCGCGCCCTCCAGATCTAGACGATCCACCGCTGGAATGTCGCCGCGCGAGGACGGGACCCGGTGACGCGGTATGTCCGGGAGCCGCTTGATCATCGCTCGGCGATGGCGCATCGCTCGGGGCATGATCGCTCCCGCCCGCAGCGCCATCGAGACGGAGGCCGGTTCGTCCGCATCGGGACCCGCACCGCGCCGTACCGCGTCCTCGGCCCTGATGCCCCTGGTACAGGCCGTCGGCGCGCTGACGGAACGCGTAGCGCCCGTCGCCCCCGAGGCCGTGCCCCTCGGCGAGGCTCTGGGCGGAATCTGCGCGAATGACTGTCACGCGCCGCGAGCCATCCCCGATCGGCGGACCGCCCTGCGGGATGGCTGGGCCGTTCACGGCACGAACGTCATCGGCGCTTCGCCCTATGCGCCAATCCTCGCTCCACGCGGACTTCCATGGATCGAGGCCGGTGACCGGCTGCCGGACGGCACCGACACGATCCTTCCGCCCGAAGCGATCGAGGGGACGTCCATCGTCGCCGATGCGCCCATCGGGGGAGGGATTCGTGCCATCGGTGCGGAAGCCGCGGCCGGCGCCCTGCTGGCGGCCACCGGCCAGCGGATCACGGCTCTGCACCGCCTCGCTCTCCAGGCGGCCGGAATCGAGAGTATCGCCCTGCGCCGGCCGCGTCTGACCCTGGTCGTCGCCGGGTCGCCCGAACGCGATACCCTGTCGCCGCTCCTGGCGCACCTCATGGCCGAGGAAGGCGCGACGGTCGCCGAGGTCGTGATCGCTGGGACACCGGAGGCGATCGCGGACGTGCTGCGGACGCAGGATGGCGATGCCATGCTGGTGATCGGCGGCACGGGGTTCGGCCGAAACGATCATGCCGCGGCCGGGTTGGCCGCGGCCGGAACGCTAAAGGCGCACGGCATCGCCCTCAGGCCCGGCGAAACCGCAGGCTTCGGCGAGGTCGGAGGACGCGCCGTGCTGCTGCTGCCGGGGCGTCCCGATGCGGCTCTGAGCGTCTTCCTCACCCTCGGTCGCCCGCTGATCGCGAAGCTGTCCGGAGCCGTTCCCCTCGCGAAGATCTCCGCGCCTCTCCTGCGCAAGATCGCCTCCACCATCGGCCTCAGCGAACTCGTCTACGCCCGCCGGACGCCCGACGGTCTCCTGCCGCTCGGCAGCAGCGATTTGCCTCTCGCCGGTCTGATCCAGGCCGATGCGGCGATCCTGGTCGATCCGGAATCGGAAGGCTGCGCCGCCGGCAGTGTGGTTTCGGGCCTATCCCTGTGAGCGCCGCAGTGCCGAGCGACAGCGATCCCGACGAAGCCGCCTTTCTCGTTCGGCTGGCACAGGCCGCCCGCCAGGAACAGTTTCTCACCGTCGTCAGTCGCGAGGAGGCCATCGAACGTTTCCGGGCGGCCGTGCCGCACAAAGCTCTGCCGGCCGAGGCCGTCGCGCTCTCCGATGCCCTCGGACGGGTGCTGGCCCACGACGTCGCCTCGCCTATCGACGTACCCCCCTTTGACCGCGCCCTCGTCGACGGCTTCGCGCTGCGTGCGGTCGACACCGAGGGTGCTGGTGAGGCCGAGCCTCGCCGCCTGACCCTCAACCGTGAGATCCTCGCCTGCGGGGTCGCGCCGGCCCTGGCCGTGGCCCCCGGCACGGCGACGCCGATCGCCACGGGCGGGGTCGTGCCGCGTGGCGCCGATGCCGTGGTCATGGTGGAGCAGACCGAGTTCCGGCCGGACGGCTTCGCGATCGATCTCGCGCAGCCGGCGCGGCCGGGCCAGTTCATCGGCTATGCCGGGGCCGACATGGCCTCGGGCGAGACCGTCCTGCGCAAGGGAATGCTCGTCACAGCGCGGGAGATCGGCATGCTGGCCGCCTGCGGACTCGCTGCCGTCGCGGTCGTTCGCCGCCCCCGTGTGGCGGTCCTGTCCACCGGAGACGAACTGGTCGCTCCGGGCGAATGGCTGGTGGCGGGATCGATCTACGATTCCAACGGACCGATCGTGGCCGCCACCGTGATCGAGAACGGTGGCACGGTATGGCCGCTCGGCATCGTTCGCGACGATGAGGCGGCTCTGGAAGCGGCCCTGCGCGCTGCCGTCGCTGAGAGCGACATCGTCGTCCTGTCGGGCGGGACCTCGAAGGGCGCTGGCGATGTCTCGCACCGCATCCTCCAGCGTCTCGGCGAGCCCGGCATCCTTGTGCACGGCGTCGCCCTGAAGCCCGGTAAGCCGCTCTGCCTCGCGGTGGCCGATGGGACCCCCATCGTCGTGCTGCCGGGCTTTCCGACCTCGGCGATGTTCACCTTCCACGATGTCGTGGTGCCTCTCGTGCGGGCGATGGCGGCCCTGCCGCCGCGGGAGGAGACCAGCGTCACCGCGATCCTGCCCGAGCGGGTCCCCTCCGAACGCGGCCGCACGGAGTTCGTGATGACCGCCCTGGCGGAGACGGAGGACGGCCTGCGTGCGCTTCCCCTGGCGAAGGGCTCCGGTTCGGTGACGGCGTTCTCGCAGGCCGACGGTTTCTTCGCGGTCCCCGCCGCCCGGGCCGGCATGGAAGCCGGCGAGACCGTGTCCGTCACCCGCCTCGGTGCCGGCGTCCGGCCGCCGGACCTGACGATCATCGGAAGCCACTGCGTCGGCCTCGACCGGGTGATCGGGCGCCTCGCCGAGCGCGGGCTCCGGGCACGGACCATCTGGGTCGGCTCGGCCGGCGGACTCGCCGCCCTTGCCCGGGGCGAATGCGATCTCGCCGCGATGCATCTCCTCGACGGCGAGACGGGAGTCTACAACCGGCCATTCCTTTCGCCCGGCATGGTGCTGGCCGAGGGTTGGGGGCGCCTCCAGGGTATCGTCTTCCAGCCCGACGATCCGCTGTTCGAGGGCCGTTCGGCGGCGGAGGCCGTGGCGGCGGCCCTCGCCGAACTGGAGACCGTGATGGTCAACCGCAACACAGGTTCTGGAACCCGGGCCCTGATCGACGGCCTCCTGAACGGCGTGCGCCCGCCGGGCTTCTGGAACCAGCCACGCTCGCACAACGCGGTGGCGGCGGCAGTGGCGCAGGGCCGGGCCGACTGGGGCGTCGCCATCGCCACGGTGGCGCGCGCCTACGGCCTCGGTTTCCTGCCGCTCGCCGACGAGCGCTACGATTTCGCTTTCCGGGGCGACCAGCGTGACCGGCCGGCGCTGGCCGCATTCCTGGCGTGCCTGCGCGAGCCCGAGACCCGCGCCCTCCTGGACGAAGCCGGGTTCTCGCCCGTGGACGCATCGTGAATCGCGCGCGCGTCATCGGCCTCGCCGGTTGGAGCGGCGCCGGCAAGACCACCCTCCTGTCCCGTCTGATCCCGCTGCTCGTGACCCGCGGCGTGAAGGTGGCGACGATCAAGCATGCGCACCACGCCTTCGACGTCGATCGGCCCGGCAAGGATTCCTACGTTCACCGCGAGGCCGGAGCCTCCGAGGTCATCGTGTCCTCGTCGCGGCGCTGGGTTCAGATCCACGAGATCGGCGATGAGCCGGAGGCAGGGCTCGGCGACCTCCTGCGCCGTCTCTCGCCTTGCGACCTCGTCATCGTCGAGGGCTTCAAGCGCGAGGGCCACGCCAAGCTCGAGGTGCATCGCACCGCCAACGGCAAGCCGCCGATCTATCCCGACGATCCCCGCATCGTCGCCGTCGCGAGTGACCGAGCCTTCCCAAAGGCCGCGATACCGGTCATCGACCTCGACGCCATCGCGGTCATCGCCGATCTGATCCTCGCGTTGGCGGAACCGCTGGAGACGGCGCTGGCGCATGTGGAGGGATCATGGCCCAGCTGACCGACGATTGCTTCGCCTTCGGCGGCGCGCTGATGCGCATCGAGGACGCCGTGGCGCTGATCGGCGAGCGCCTCCCGGTGCTCGCCGGCACCGAGTGGCTGGCCCTCGGGCAGGCCGACGGGCGGATCGCGGCCGAGGATGTGCCGGCGCTGCATGATGTCCCCCCATTCGCGAACTCGGCCGTCGACGGATACGCGGTCCGGTATCGCGACCTCAGCCCGGATGGCGAAACGCGGCTCGCGGTGCGTGGCCGGCTGCCGGCGGGTGCGGCCGCCGAGGCCGTGACGGCCGATGGCGGTGCGATCCGGATCTTCACCGGTGCTCCGATGCCGCCGGGGGCCGACACCGTTTTCATGCAGGAGGACGTGCGGCGCGAGGGCGATGCGGTCATGCTGCCGCCGGGGCTGAAGCGGGGCGCCAACGCCCGCGACGCCGGAGAGGACATCGCGCGCGGCGCCTGCGCAATCCCGACCGGACGGCGCCTGCGCCCGCAGGATCTCGCCCTCGCGGCGGCCTCGGGGCACGACCGGATCGCGGTGCGCACCCGCCTGCGGGTGGCTCTGTTCTCCACCGGCGACGAACTCACGGAGCCCGGAGCGCCGCTGCCTTCCGGTGCGATCCACGATTCGAACCGGGTGATGCTCGCGACCCTGCTCACGCGTCTCGGCGCCGCCGTCGTGGATCTCGGCATCCTGCGCGACGAGCCCGACGCCCTCTCCGCGCGCCTGCGGCAGGCGGCGCGCGACCACGACCTGATCCTGACGTCGGGCGGCGTCTCGACGGGCGAGGAGGATCACGTGAAGGCGGCGGTCGAGGCGGTGGGTTCCCTGATGTTCTGGCGTCTGGCGATCAAGCCCGGCCGTCCGGTGGCGATGGGTGTGGTCGATGGCACGCCGTTCGTCGGGCTGCCGGGCAATCCGGGCGCCGTCTATGTCACGCTCCTCTTCGTGGTGCGCCCGCTCCTCGCCCGCCTCGGCGGCGCCCTCGAGGTCGCGCCCCTCGGCCAACCCGTCCGGGCGACCTTCGCCTATCGCAAGAAGGCGGGTCGGCGCGAGTTCGTTCGGGTCAGCGTGGCTCTCGGTGGCGACGCCGTCCTGGAAGCGGTGAAGTACCCTCGGGAGGGCGCCGGCGTTCTCTCGTCGCTGACGGAAAGTGATGGGCTCGTCGAACTCGGCGATGCCGTGACGGCCGTGGCGCCGGGGGATATCCTCACCTTCTACCCGCACGCCGTACTCTGGTAGCCGAGGGTGGCGCCAGCCGCACGGGTGGCGGCCTCCACCAGCCCGGCCAGCACCGATTCATCCACGCTGGTCCGCGCCGCCAGGAAGTAGGTTTCCCAGCCGAACGGATGGAAGGCGAGGCCGAAGCGCTCGGCAACCGCGGGCGTCCCCATCCCGACATCCGCCGTGCCGGTGGCGATCAGTGCGGCGACGGCCTGATGCGTGAATTCCTCGGTCTGGGCGCCCCGGATCGCCCCCATGTCGAGGCCGGCTTCGGCGCAGAGGCGCTCGAACCAGATGCGGGTGCCGGCCCCGCGCTGCCGGTTCACGAAGCGCAGTCCGAGGCGGGCGATGTCCTGCACGCACGTCACGCCCCGCGGATTGCCCGAGGGCAGCATCAGACCCTGCTGGCGGCGGAACAACGGCCTCACGGTGAGGTCCGGGTCGCGGAACAGGACATCGAAGGGCGACGGCGCCGGGCCTTCCGAGCCGTAATGGAAACCAGCTGCCTCAGCTAAGCCTGCACGGAGGTGTGTCAGGGCATCGAGACTCCCGGCCACGGCCAACTCAATGCCTGGAATGTCATCGAGGACGCCCAGGAGCAGGGGATCGTGGCTCGCGGCGAGCCGCAACGTGGCGGGCGCACGGATCTCCAGCGACCGCAACGCCACGGCGGTCCGGTCCGCCTCGGCGGCGAGGATCGGGCCGAGCCGGTCATACATCTCCGCCAGCGCCGCGTGCAGCGCGCGGCCGTAGGGTGTGAGGGCGGTGCCGTGGCCCTTGATCTTGATCGCCACCGGCTGTTCCAGCGCTGTCTCGAGGCCAGAGATTCGGCTCCAGGCCGAGCGATAGGAAATCCCAAGTTTCCGTGCCGCCGCGAGAAGGGAGGTCGAGTCGGCGAGGGCGTCGAGCAAGGCAAAGGTCTGGCGCAGTGCGAGACCGTTCCAGTCGCCATCGGCTTGCAACGCCAGGGCGGTCAACGTTGGCATCGGCAAGGTCTTTCCTATTGATCTTTCCCTTCACGCCGTATCATCCCGCGAGGCTTCACACAGCCCGGGACCGATGCTTCAGACCTTCCAAGAGACGATGTCACGTCTGGCCACCCTCGACCGCGACGTCCTCGCGATCGCTTGGCTGTCCCTGCGCGTCAGCCTGACGGCCGTGGGGATAGGGCTCTGCATCGGGATTCCGGTCGGTGCGTTCCTGGCGGTGGCCAATTTTCCGGGGCGGCCGGTGCTGGTCGGGCTTCTCAACGCCTTCATGGGTCTGCCCCCGGTCATCGTCGGGCTGATGCTCTACCTCGTGCTGTCACGTTCGGGGCCACTTGGGTCCCTTGGCATCCTGTTCACCCCCGCCGCGATGGTGGCGGCCCAGGCGGTGCTGGCGACGCCGCTCGTCGCTGCGCTCACGCGGCAGGTGGTCGCTGATGCGGAGGCGCATCTCGGCGAGCAGCTGCGCTCGCTCGGCCTGTCGGCGCCGCACCGGGCACTGGCGCTGATTCATGACACCCGCTTCTCCCTGGTGACGACCGCACTCGCCGCATTTGGACGGGCGATCTCGGAGATCGGCGCCGTACTCGTCGTGGGCGGCAACATCGACGGTCACACCCGCACGATGACCACGGCGATCTCGTTGGAGACCCAAAAGGGCGACCTCAGCCTCGCCCTGGCGCTCGGGCTGGTGCTGATCGGCCTCGTCGTCCTGGTCAACGCGGTAGCGGCGGTCCTGCGCGCCCACGCCGTGCGCTCCTACGGCTGACCCGATGCCCGCGATCGAACTCGACAGCCTCACGCTGGCTCGAAACGGCACCACCATTCTCGATGGCCTGAGTGCCCGCATCCCCGCCACCGGCATCACGGCGCTGATCGGGCCGAACGGTGCGGGTAAGAGCGCCACGCTCCGGGTCATCGACGGTCTGCTCAGGCCCGATACCGGCGCGGTACGGATCATCGGCGCCGGCTTCGTCCGCCGTGCCTTCGTCTTCCAGCGGCCCGCCTTGCTGCGGGCGAGTGCCATTGCCAACGTCGCTCTCGCGCTGAAGCCCCTCGGTCTGTCGCGGGCCGAGCGGACGAGCCGCGCCCGCGCCGCGCTCGTCCGCGTCGGCCTCGGCGACCGGGCAGCGGCACCGGCGACGCGCCTTTCGGGCGGCGAGCAGCAGCGCTTGGCTTTGGCCCGCGCCTGGGCGGTCGAGCCGGACCTCCTGTTGGCCGACGAACCGACGGCCAACCTCGATCCGGGCGCCACCGAACTGGTGGAAGGCCTCATCACCGACATCGCCCGCCAGGGCGCGAAGGTGGTGCTCGTCTCCCACAATCTCGGACAGGTCACGCGGCTCGCCGCCGACGTCGTGGTGCTTGCCCGCGGGCGCGTCGTCGAAGAGGGACCGACCCGAGCGCTCCTCACTTCGCCCCAGGCCCTCGAGACGCGGGCCTACATCACCGGAGAACTCCCTTGGACATCCTTCGCCGCGGCCTCCTGACCTTCGGCCTCCTGTTCGCCCTGGGCGCCGCTTCCGGCCTGCGGGCCGAACCGGCCTCTATCGTCGTGGCCTCCACCACCTCCACCGAGCAGTCGGGGCTGTTCAAGCATCTGCTGCCCCTGTTCGAGGCGAAGTCCGGCATCGCCGTGAAGGTCGTCGCCCTCGGGACCGGCCAGGCTCTCGATGCGGCCCGTCGCGGCGACGCCGACGTGGTGCTGGTGCACGACCGCCCGGCCGAGGAGAAGTTCCTGACCGAGGGTTTCGCCACGAAGCGTTGGGATGTGATGTACAACGACTTCGTCCTGATCGGCCCGAAGACCGATCCGGCGGGCGTACGCGGCGGTGACGTCGTCGCCGCATTCGACAAGCTCGCGGCAGCCAGGGCCCCCTTCGTTTCGCGCGGCGACCGGTCCGGTACGCACAGCGCCGAGTTGCGGACCTGGAAAGAGGCGGGCGTCGACCTCGCGGCGGTCAAGGGAGATTGGTACCGCGACATCGGCCAAGGCATGGGCCCGGCGCTCAACACGGCCTCGGCCTTGAACGCCTACCTGCTGGCCGATCGCGGAACTTGGCTCTCCTTCAAGAACCGCGGCGATCTCACGATCCTCGTGGAGGGCGACAAGCGCCTGTTCAATCCCTACGGCGTGATGCTCGTCAATCCGGCCCGGCATCCGGGCGTGAAGGCCAAGGAGGGACAGGCCTTCATCGATTGGCTGGTCTCGCAGGATGGTCAAGCCGCCATCGCGAGCTACAAGATCGAGGGCAAACAGCTGTTCTTCCCCAGCGCCGGCCAGTAGCCGTACGGCACGCGAAACGACGGCCGCGCGCGATTCGAACCGGGCGGCCGTTGCAGGAAACTCAGCGGATGTCGCCCGATTGGCGCCGCCGCGCGACGTACCAGACGCCGAGCGCGATCACCGCGATCACGAGGCTGAACCAGATCCAGTTGAAATCCGTGGCCGCCGCATTGGCGGCCGAGGAGTTCGAGCCGGCCGGTCCGGTCTCTGGGATCGACGGGGCCGGATTGGTCGCTTGGGCGAGGGCTGCGCCGAGGGTCGTGGTCCAGAAGAGGACGGTGATCGCCAGGGTGCGGGGCATCGGCATCATCTCATGGGTTCCTAGTTCTCGGCCTTGCGGCCCGCGCCGTACTGGAAGGCCGGAGCTGCAGTGAGCTGCGCCTTCGTCATCCGGATCTCGGCTTCCACGGGCACGCCGCCGGCCAGGGTCGTGGCGCGATCCGCCGTCGGCTTCTTGGTCTCGTCGACGGTGCCCGTAGCCGATGTGACCCGATCGGTGTGCTTGTTCTGGACGGCGCCGAGCACCTCGCGGCTGGTGTCGGCTCCCGGCATCGTTTCGGGCGTCACCCGCGCGGCGGCTTCGGCGCTGGGTTTCGTCTCCGGCGTCGTCACCGAGGTCGGCCCGCTCGTAAGGGGGACGTCCTTCATGTTCCAAGCGACCGTGTCGTAGGCGACCGCCACAAGCTTCTCACCGATACCGAGGAAGCCGCCGACGCCGATCACCACGGCTTCGATCTTGCCGGCGTCGCCGATGAGCACGTCCTCGATCGATCCGACGCGCACGTGATCCATTCCGACCACCGGCAGGCCGATGATCTTCGAGCCGCGGATGGTGCCCGGCAGCGCCTGCACGAATCCGCTGCCGCTCTCCTGTGCTGCCGGCTGCGCAACGGCGCGGCCCTCGGTCAGGGCGGAAACGGCGAGGAAGGACAGGGCGAGGAGCAGGTCGCTCCTGCGGGGGGTCGACATGGCAGACTCCACGAAAACGGCTGGCTTCGCGGAACGCGAACGACCGCCGGACAACGCACCGGCAGCGCTGGGGGTTCAGGTCGGGCCTCCGGTTAGCCGCAAGCGATTTGACTCTCCGCCTCGGTCAGGGCTGATCTCTCCGCCTCGCCATGCTGTTCACGCATCTCTCCGACGACCTGTTCAAGCCCCTCGCCTCGCCGAGCCGGGCTTTCAATGCGGCCCTGCTGCTGCACCTGCACGGCCGTGTCTTCGGGGACACCGCCGAACCGCTGCGTAAGAGCGACCTCCTGACCGCGATCGGGGACTTCGCCGCCGATTTCGTGGACCGGGAGATCGACGACGAGAGCGCGGTGCCCGTCGAGCCAAGCGAGCGCCGCTCGGTGGTCTATCGCCGTCTTCTCGATGCCGGCTGGCTGGTCGAGCGGCGCGAGCGCTACGTCCCGGTGGTCGAATTCGACCCAGAGGCCCGAATGGTCATCGAGGAACTGGCGCGCCTCGACCGGGGGGAGCGGCGATCCTACGGCGGCGCCGTCCTCGACGTGCTGGGCAGCCTCGAGAGTGCCATCGCCAACCCGGCCGAACGCTCCGAGGCCCTCGTGAACGCGGCCAAGTCCGCGCGCACCTTCCTGAGCCATCTGCGCAGCCTCGCCGGATCGATGCGCAAGAGCGAGGAACGCATCCTGCGCGAGGCGGACCAGGGCGTCGCCCTGCGTCTGTATTTCGAGGAGTTCGTGGCACGCCACCTCGTCAGCGACTACCGGACGCTGCACACACGCTTCAATCCGTTCCGCTTCCGGTCCGGTATCGTGCGCGAGGCCGGCCGGGCCCTGCGCGATCCCCTGACCCTCCGGGCGCTGACCGATGCGGGCCTCCGGGAAGGGCGAGCCCCGGACCGTGACAGCGCCGAGCGTGCGGTCCGCAGCGACCTCGCCGAGATCTTGGCGATTTTCGAAGGGCTCGACCGCCACCTCGATGCCGTCGCGGACATCGTCGCCCGCCTCGAGCGCCGGATCGCCGCCACCCTGCGCTACCTCGACCATCGAGACTCCGACAGGATCGAACGGACCGCGGCCGCCCTGCGCGCTGTGGCGGGTGCCGCCGACGAACTCGCCGGCCTGCCCGATCCCCAGGTCTCGTATTTCCGGCCGCCGATCGGCGAGCCACACTGCTACGCGCCGCGTCTGCGCCGTGCGGCGATCGAGTCGGAGCCGTTGCCGGAAATCGAGATCGACCCCGTCATCGAAGCTTTCATCGCGGCCAAGGACGCGTTCCGCGAGCGGGTCGCGGTGACGCCCGAGCGCGTCGTGGCCTTCGTCGAGGCTCGCCTGGGGGCCGAGCGCAGCATCCGCGGATCGCAGATCCGCATCGCCAACGTCGACGACTTCGTCGTCTTCCAGCGCCTGCGCGAGATCGACGTCCTGTTCGACGGCTCCCTGCGTGGCCGCTACCGGCTCTCGCGCGTGGAGGGCCGCGTGGCGAACGGCTGGCTCGACTGTCCGGATTTCCTGCTCGAACGGGCGCCGACGCTAGGCCGGTGAGCGTGGCTGTTCGGGTCTCTGACCGGCTCTATGCTTGGTTCTGCAAATCATCACACGCCGAACTCGGATATCGATGAATCATCGTGTCGACTCCCGGCTCTTGGCAAAAGTCCAGGGCGGGTTCATGCTCGTCTCGATCTCGCGCGCAAGACGTGAGACGAAGAGCCAGAAGTTTGCGGGAGCGTTCGCCCATGACCGCCGCCAAGTGCTTGATTAAGAACGCCTGGATCGCCGCCGAAGTCGGTCGGGAGCGCTGTGAGCGGGTGCTCGTCGTCGAGACATACATCGCCGTGAGTCCCCTGGAACCGAACTACGATCCGGTCCGCTACGAAACCATCGTGGCCGAGGTCCAACGGGTCCTCGCGGCCAATCCCTCTCTCGACCGAGCCTCGATCCTCAGCATGCACCGCGACACGGCCTGCCTCTCCCTGTTTCGCGCGACGCCGGCCGTGGCCGCCTGAACACGGGTCGCGGGTGGGCCAGCAAGCCCTTGGCGCGACGTGCGGGGAGGGGCTAGAGACACCCACCGGCGCGGGCGCATTCCGCGTCCCCGGGGTCCGCCATGCTCGAAGCCTTTCGCGCCATCCTCGACGGCGAGGAGCCGCCGCCGCCCGGCGCGCGTGCGCCTTCGGAGGAAGAACTCACGCGCGCGCTCCAAGTGATGCTGAAGAGCCAGTGCGTCTATGCCGGAACGCCGGGCATCGGGCGCTCGTACGAGCTGGCCCGGCACTACGCCCCGTTCTTCCAGGCCTACTTCGCCTGCCTCGGCTACGGTTTCGAGGTGATGCATCGCGACCAGATGGTGTGCCTCCGGGTCCCGCCGGACGGCATCCGCCACGATGCCCAGGCCGAGCGCCTTCGCAAGGACGAGACCCTGGTGCTGCTCGCCCTGCGCCTCGCCTACGAGGAGGGCCTGCGGGCCCACCGGGTCACCACCGACGGCGTCGTCGAATGCACAACCGACGACATCGTCGAATCGATTCGCACCGCCACGCGCAGCGATCCGCCGGAAGAGGCGCGCCTCACCGAGATCCTGCGCCTCTTCGCCCGTAAGGGCGGCCTGCGCCTCGGCGATCGCGACAAGGTCGAGAAGATCACGCCCCTGATGATCCTTCCGGGGATCGCGGTTCTGTCGCCGGATGCCTGGATGGATCAGATCCGGGCCTGGGGCGCCGCGCGTGGAGACGAGGAAGCCTGACGGATCGGTCTGCGATCCAAAGGCCTCGCGAGAACCTTCCCCACTCGCTGGTCTCAGGCGCGAGGACCGGACACCGCTCGCCGGGATAGGGCGCCACGTCCCCAGCCCGGCATCGGCGGCGGCTTGCATCGGCGGCGCTCAGCGTCCATTCCGACACGGTCTTTTTCGTCTCGGGACCCCCAGCGCCGGCCGTGTACCGCCTCACCGACATCGTTCTCTCCAACTGGTACCTGATCCGCCGCGAGCAGATCCGGATCCGGGGCGCGGCTGCGCTGGTGGGACCGACGGGTGCAGGCAAGTCGACGATCTTCGACGCGGTCGGCACCGTGCTCGCGGGAAACAACGCCAGCCGCCTCGCCCTGAACGCGTCGGCGTCGGGCCGTAGCGCCCGGACCGTGCGAGACTACTGCCTCGGCTGGATCAGTGACCCAGCCGAGGGGGGACGCCCGACGCGCGAAGCTTGCGAGACCCTGATCGTCCTCGTGTTCGAGAACGAGGCGACGGGCCGGGTCGTCTCGGCCGGGCTCGCCCTGGCGGCGCGGGCCGAGGACAGTCGCGAGACCACCCTCTCGCGCTTCGTCCACGTCGGCCATCGCTTCGAGGTCGCCGACTATGTACGCGAGGCACCGGGCGGCAGCTTCGTCGCCCCTTGGGCCGAGATCGCCAAGGACCTGCGGACCCGCGGCGAGACCTTCGACGAATACCGCGCCTCGGGCGAACGCTTTACCGCCGAACTGCTGGGCATGCTGCGCGAGGGCGCTGCGATCCCAGAGCCGCGCCATTTCCTGCGCACCTTCTCCAACGCCGTGGCATTCAAGCCGATCTTCGATTCCTCCGCCTTCGTACGGTCCTTCGTGCTCGAGCCCGAGCCTCTCGATGTCGCGCGAATCCGGCAGTCGGTGGAGACCTGGCGGCGCCTTCTCGAGACCATCGAGGAACTGGAACGGCGCCTCTCCCATCTCGCCCGCATCCTCGGACGCTACGAGACCTGGGCGGAAGCGAGCCTCGCCTCGGCGCTCGGCGACCTGCGTGCCGCCGATGCCGATCTGCGCCGGCGCATCCTCGACAACGTCACCGCGCGCCAGGCGCTTCGTGACATCGCCGAGCGCCTGCGCATCGCCCGGGAGAGCGTCGCCACCAGCCAGGGCTTCATCCGCGAGATCGACGGCGAGATCGCCGGCAAGAAGGCACTGCTGGCCGGCAGTGCCGCCGAGGGCCGCCTCGCCGCTTCCAATGCCGGTCTGGCCATGTTGGCGCGTGACCGGCGCGACCTGGCCGCCCGTGTCGGCGAATTGGTCGGAATCGTCCTGGATGCCGGCAAGCTCGCGGTGATCGTCGGCGAGATCCGCAAGGTATCGCCCGAGGCCGCCCGCCTCGTCGAGGCCTGCGCCCGCTCCGGTCTGCGCCGGGAGGCCAATCCCGAGGAAACGCTGCGTTCCGACGGGCCTCTCGCGGCCTTGATCGGTGGCCTCGCCGGGATGCCGCCGATCGCGACGCCCCTCGAACGGGCCGCGGAGGACGCGGCTCTGCGCGCCCGCGCGTTGGAGAATGAGGCTCAAGCCCGTGCGCCGGCCCCGAATCCGGGCCGGGCGTCGGCTCCGCGCCTGTCCTCCGATGTCGGAGCCTTTCGCGAGGAACTGGCGGGACTCGGCATCGTCGCGACACCGATCTGCGAATTGGCCGAGATCACCGATCCGAAATGGGGGCAGGCCCTGGAGGGACTCCTCGGCGGTGCCCGCGAGGCGCTGGTGGTGCAGCCCGACCGCCTCAACGAGGCCTTCGCCCTTCTCGAAGCGCGCAAGAGCCAGTTCTATCGCTGCCTGCTGGTGAAGACGACGGACACGGCCCGGCGCCGCGGCGGGCGGGACGACGAGGGTCCGCTCGCACTGATCGAGACCGCGGACCCCCATGCGCAGGCTTTTCTCGGCGCGCGCCTCGGCGGCTATGACCTCGCCCCGAACGACGCTGCCCTCGCGCACATGAGCCGCGCCGTGGCGCCGAGCGGACGCTCCACCTCGGGCATGGCCTATTCGGTGGTCCGCCCGGTGCAGTTGATGATGACGCGTGGTCATCGCGGGCCGACCGCCGAGAGCCGCCAGGATTGGGAACAGGCGGTGGCCGAGGCGCGCCGGGCGCGTGCAGAAGCGGATGTCCTGTGCGAGGCCGCCCGGATCGCCGCCGCCCTGGCCCGTCGCCTGTCCGAGACCAACCTCGACCTCGCCGAGCTGCGGGCCGAGGCGGATGCGATCGAGGGCCGCCGCCGCAGCCTGACCACCGAGCGAGAGACCGTGGAGCGCGTAGGGACCGGCGTACTGGAAGCCGAACTCGCCGAGCTTGCGAAGGAGCGTTCGGCCTACCTCACCGAGCTTGTCCAGGTGCTGGAGCCGAAGCGCGACCTGCTCCTCGGCGAGGAAGCCGGGCTGAAGGCCAAGGTGGCGACGAGCCGAGAGGCGGCTCGGGCCGCACTGCAGGCGCGCCGGACCGCCTACCAGCGCTGGAGCGGCGGCGACAGTATGCGCATCCGCCTCGTCCGCCCGGACGCTTTCGACCCGCAGGGGCTGGGCACGCTGCGAGCCGAGCGTGCGGACCTTGATGCCAAGGCTTTGGCGAGCCTTGGCAACACCGCCCGCGCCCGTGCCCGGGAGGCGGCCGAGACGGCCCGGACGCAGGGGAGGGCGGCCGAGCGGGACCTTGCCGAGTACTGCGTGCAGTGGCGCGTCGAGAATCCGCTGGGTGCAGGCGATGCCCCGGCCTCGTTCGGCTATGGCTGGGCGAAGCGGGCCCACGACGAGGTGGCGGGTCACGAACTGCGGCGCTATCGCGACCAGGCGAAGCGGGCTGAGAGCGAAATGCGCCGCCTGATGATCGAGGACCTGCTGACCCGGCTCGCCGACAAGTTCGAGCGCGTTCGTGCCCGCCTCGATGCTCTGAACGAGCGCCTGTCGAGCCAGACGTTTACCGGACAGACCTATGCGTTCGAGGCAGAGGTCGACCGGCGCTACGCCGCGGTCCACGCCCTGGCCACCGAGGTCGCGCGCTCCCCCGACGCCGCCCAGGCGATCCTGCCGGACGAGGGCGGCGCGATCCCGGACGGCCCGCTCTCCGCGGCCATCGACGAGATCACGGCCCTGATCGCAGGCGAAGAGAGTGCGGCGCGGCTCGCCGATTACCGGAACTACTTCGTCTACGAGATCGGTATGCGAGACCGGGCGGGCAACCGCACGACCATGTCGAATCGGGCCCTGCGCGGGTCCGGCGGCGAGGCGCAGGCGCCGTTTTACGTGGCCATCGCCGCCTCGCTCGCGTCGGCCTACTATCCGGGCGACCGGCCGGGCGACGAGAATCCGGGGCTCGGCCTCTGTCTCCTCGACGAGGCGTTCTCGAAGCTCGACGTGCGCAACAGCCAGGCCCTCGTCGATCTCTACCAGGCCTGGGGTCTGCAACTCCTCATCGCGGCCCCGGAGGACAAGCGCACCACGTTGACGGAGGTGATGGATACCATCGTCACCGTCTACAAGAGCCCCGACCTCACCTCCGTCCGGATCGAGGCGGAGCATCCGCTGGAAGCCGCCAAGCGTGCGCTCGCGGCGATCAATCCCGAGCGCCAGGGCATCGAGGGCTTCCGGATCATCGACGCCGCCGAGTAGGGCGGCCGCGCTACCAGACCGGTTCCGGGCCGTACCAGGTGAAGTGCTTCTTGACCGGCTCGATTACCTCCCAGGTGCCGGAGAATCCGGCGGGCGTCACGAAGGCGTCGCCGGCTCTGTAGGTCTTCGATACGCCCTCCGCGTCCGTGACCGTCACGATGCCCTCGATCAACTGGATGAATTCCGCCCGGCCGAAATCGATGCGGAACTTTCCGGGCTGGCAGGTCCAGATCCCGGCCGCGAAGAGGTCGTCGGGGCTCTTGTAGATATAAATCGCCGTCTGCTTCGGTTTGCCCGACAGGATGTGCGAGCGCTCCGGCCAATAGGCGGTTTCCGTCGGCTGAACCGCCGGGAAATCGTGGGTCCTGCGCACCGGCCCCTCGCGCAGCGGGGGAGGGGCGGAAACTTGGCGCCAGGACGGCATGGTCCCGACGAGAGCCATCAGCGGCCCCGCGAACGTATGAAGCAAACGTGCGATTTCCATCCGGCACCCTGGGCAGATCTTCAGGATCAGACTCTCGGAAGCGCGTCGGATTCGCAAGTCCACCAGAGTTGCTTAGCAAGCCTTCCGCAGAGGATCGTTAATAGATTCTCAAATAAACATTTTCTAAACCCGATTGACAATATTCGGTGTCGTCACGGGATTAATCCACGATCGATCAACCGCTGGCCGTTCGTTCACAAGTTGCGCTCTCTGTCACGGCCTCGGTAATCTATGGATCGTTCTCCGCCATCACCCTGGTGCAGCGATCCTGGAGCATGTCCGGGAAAGGTGAGCGGACGGGGCATTGCGACCGGACTTTCGCCTCTGGCTCACGGATCGCCTCCATCAGCGCCGCTCGGGACCTATCCGGTCCTGCTTCAGCGTTCGCGACAGATGGGGCGGATTTTCAGAGGGATAACCGGACCGCAGCCACGACCTGGCGAGGGTCAAGTACACCGAGTGCTCTCTCGAACGACAAACGGTCGTTCAAGTGGACATCGATAAGTCATCATCCAAACGGATGATGTCACGGTATCCTAACATTTGTTAGTTAGGTATCGAACATATAGTCAAGCGATGGAAACATACAGGTCGGATTCGACATCTGCGCTTGCGTCGATTGTATTTTTTGTTCTTATTTGGTCAGCGAATTTGAATGAAGCGCACGACGTCTGTCAACGGATCGATTTCATGCAAACGAAGAGACCACGACTTAGAGTGGTCACGGGCGTTGGCGTGATCGTTTCCATCGAAGACATCGCAATTGGGAGTTCGTGAGATGGCGCAGGCCCTCAGCAGCTCGGCGGTCGTCGACCGGACTATCTTCTCGGCGGCGGAAGCGTCGGCCTCTCCGTTCCTACAGAAGCTCGACGCGTATCACGACCTGTCATCCGAGGACCGGAATGCTCTGTCGCGTCTCATGACGGCATCGAGAGATTATCCGGCCCATACCGACATTCTGCGCGAAGGAGAGCAGGTCGATGGCGTGCTGATCGTTCTCCGGGGTTTCGCTTGTCGCAACCAATTCCGTCAGAACGGTGCGCGCCAGATCACCGCCTATCTCGTACCGGGCGACCATTGCTACCTCGAGGCCGGCCTCATCAACCGGATGGATCATACGGTCAGTACGCTCTCACCCTGCCGCGTGGCACGGGTCGCGTCGGATGCGCTGCACGCCGTCGCCCGTCAGCACCCGGCCATACGCCAAGCCCTCCGGATGAGCATTCTCGTTAACGAGGCGACCTTGCGCGAGTGGATCGTCAACATTGGCTGCCGCACCGCAGCGGAGCGCATCGCGCATCTGTTCTGCGAACTCCATGTGCGACTGAGCAGCGTCGGGCTGGCGCGGGGCATGACCTATGACTTGCCACTGACGCAGAGCGACATCGCCGTGACGGTCGGATTGTCGAACGTCCACGTCAACCGTTCACTTCAGGCCTTGCGGCGACAGCGCCTCATCGCGCTCTCCGGGCGCCGGCTGACCATCCTCGACTGGTCGCGCCTCAGCGAACTGGCGGAATTCAATCCGAGCTACCTGCAACTCGGGCAGCCGACCCTGGATGGCTGAGGCGCACCGGAGCGGCAGCTGCCGCCCCGGCGCACCGCTGCCGCTCAGGATCTGAGGGTAGACTGGGGGTCGACGGTGCCGGTTTCGGTCTCCGATTGGTCGTCCGACGCCTCCTCGAATGCCTGTATCCAAGCCGCACGGTCCTCGCTTCCCTCGGCGTAGGGGCAGCTCTCGCGCTGCTTGCCATAGAGGCGGGCATTCCGGCCCTTGATGAATGGGCTGTCGCTCGCGGTCGCTCCGTCGCTCATGTGTGCTGTCCCGATGATTGCGCGGCATGGAATGATCCGGGTTGGGTCAGTTTCGCCGCCGTGTCGCGGGTCAACCCGAAGCGCTCCGGTCTGGTTCATCCTGTCGGGACCATACTGGCGCGATCGTGCGGGGCGCTCTCACGCGCCGCGCGGGTGGCCGAGCGCGACGGCGCGGCGCAGGATGCGGGACAGGTCCTCCACCGAGTAGGGCTTGCGCAGCAATTCGAACCCGTGCGTGCCCTGCTCGGCGATGACGTGGCTGTATCCTGAAGCCAGGACGACCGGTAGCCCGGGGTGACGGGTCTGGATCGCCTGTCCCAGGTCGATCCCGTTCATGCCCGGCATCACCACGTCGGAAAAAATCACGTCGAAGGCGCTCTCCGCCGCCTCGAGCACTTGAAGGGCCTGCTCCGCATCGGTGACCCAGCGGGTGACGTAGCCGAGTTCCTGGAGCGCTTGGGTGGCGAAGGCGCCGACCTCGAGATTGTCCTCGACCACCAGCACGCGCGTTCCGTGGCCGTCGGCCAGAATGGCCGGTTCCGGCAGATCCGCCTGAGGCGCCACCGCGCCGCGGTTTCGCGGCAGGAAGAGGGTGAAGGTGGTGCCGTACCCGAGGGTACTGTCCACCACGACCTCGCCCCCGGACTGCTTGGCGAAGCCGAAGACCTGCGACAGGCCGAGGCCGGTACCTTGACCGACCCCCTTCGTGGTGAAGAACGGCTCGAAGATCCGGTCCAACACCTCTGGCGGAATGCCCGAGCCCGTGTCGGAAACCGAGACAGCGACGAAGTCGCCACGGATCCGAGGATGCGCCCGGACAGCCGGGATCGCGAGCGCCCGGGTCACCCGAATTCGAAGGCGGCCCTCGCCATCCATGGCATCGCGGGCATTCACGACCATGTTGACGAGGGCGGTGTCGAACTGGCTTGGGTCGGCGTCGACGAGGTAGGTCAGCGGCGTTCCATCTGGGGCGAGACTCGGATCGATCTCGGTCTCTACCTGGATACGGGCGCCCGTGAGGGTACCCACCATATCGGCCACCGAGGCGACGCTCCGTGCCACGTCGAAGACTTCGGGGCTGAGGGCCTGACGTCGCGCGAAGGCGAGGAGTTGGCCGGTCAGCTTGGCGGCCCGGGAGACCGTATCGGAAATCGCCCCGATGTAGCGCTGGCGGCGCTCCTCCGGCAGATCCGGCCGCTTCAGGAGATCGGTCGAGGATTTGATGACCGTCAGGAGGTTGTTGAAGTCGTGAGCGATGCCACCCGTGAGCTGGCCCACCGCCTCGAGCTTCTGCGACTGGCGCAATTGCTCCTCCAGCAGCTTCCGCTCGGTGACGTCGCGGCCGGCGGCGTAGAAATGGTCTCCTTGAGGGATCGCGTTCCACGAGATCCAGCGTACGCCGCCGTCGGCCGTTCGCATACGGACATCGATGTTGTCGATGACGTTGCCCTTGGCCAGGCGCGTGAAGGCTTCGGTCGCTGCCGGAATGTCGTCCGGATGCAGATGGGCATCGAACCGCGAACCGGTGAGGACGTTCGCAGGCCAGCCCAACATCTCCGACCAGGCCGGGTTTACCGCCCGATAGATGCCGTCGAAACCGCAGATCACGAGAAGGTCGCGACTGGCGCGCCAGACGAGGTCGCGCTCGGTCGTCCGGTCTCGCGCCGTGGTGCGCAGCAGGGTCTCGGCCTCGCGCCGCTCGGTGATGTCGTTGAAAAGAATTGCGACGCGGTGCTGGACCGGCTCGCCTACGCGCAGGGCATGGACGTCGAACCAGCGTCCGAGGGCAACCGCGCCGCTCTCGAACCGCACGGGCCTGCCGGTCAGGGCGACTTCGCCGTAGATCTCGAGCCAGCGCGGTTCGAGATTCGGGATCACCTGGCTGACCCAGCAGCCGACCACCTCACCGAGACCGGCCTGGCGTTCGAAGGCCGGGTTGACCTCAAGGAAGCGATAGTCGACGGGACGGCCGCCGGAATCGAACCGCATCTCGACGATGCAGAATCCGGCATCGATGGCATCGAACAATGTCCGGTAGCGCGCCTCGCTCTCGGCGAGCTTGCCCTCCTCCGTGCGGAAGCGGGTGACGTCGAGTTGGCTACCGAAGAAGTAGATCAGCCGTCCGTCAGGGGCGAAGACGGGGCTGACGTAGAGTTCGTTGCGAAACGCGCTCCCGTCACGATGATAATTGACGATCTCCACGACGACGTCGCGCCGGGCCGCGATGGCGTCGCGGACCCGCGCGACTTCGGCGGGGTCGGTCCCGCTCCCCTGGAGGAAACGGCAATTGCGCCCCAGCAATTCTACCGCGCCGTAGCCGCAGAGATCCTGGAAGGCGCGGTTGGCGAAGACGATGGGATTATCCGGCAGGTTCGGATCGGTGATGATCATCGGCATGCGGGTCTTCTCCGCTGCCGTGAACAGGAGGTCAGCGCTCGCGGCCGAGGTCCGCTGGCCCGGATTGGGCGCATGGATCATGGCGTCGCGCTGCGCTCGCAGCGCTGCTATCTCCGCCTGGAGTTCCAATTCTTTCAGACGAAGCCGTGCGCGTGCGTCGTCCATGACCCCCCGTGTCGTCTCGAACGGAACGCGTCGCAGCCGGAGCCACCGGCCCCGCGTCGCGATTCGTGCCGCGTGACGCCTCCCTAACCGACGTCCGTCGGTCCGTCGATGACGGGCTGTGCCGATGAACCGATCCACACCGGAACCAACCCGCAGACCGTGGATTGCAGTAGACGCCGAACGGAGACCTATGCCTGCAGGCCACTGGACCCTGCCGGCGGTATGGGACATGCACGGCCTCTGAGATGCCTCACCGGCCGGCCTCACCGCCGTCCAATCCCAGGAAGCGATCGTTCGTGCCGAATTCAGGACCGATGCAGACGTTCGATACGACCACCACCACCCTGCCGACCCTGCGGCGCGGCTCGCAATTGCACGAGACCGAGAGGCGGCTGAACGCAGTCCTGAACAATGCGTCCGTCGCGATCTTCCTGATGGATGACCGGCAGCACTGCGTCTACATGAACCGGGCGGCCGAACTGCTCACCGGCTTCACCCTGCCGGAGGTGCTCGCTCGCGACTGCCCCTTGCACGACATCGTGCATCACACCTATCCAGACGGGCGACCCTTCCCGCTCGCCGAATGCGCCATCGATCGGGCTTTCCCGGAGAACAACCAGGAGCGCGGCGAGGAGGTCTTCGTGCACAAGGACGGGCACTTCTACCCCGTCGGCTTCACAGCGAGCCCGATTCGCGACGACGAGGCGCGGATCATCGGTACGATCATTGAGGTTCGCGACATCACCGAGGAAAAGGCTGCGGCCGAGCGCCAGCGGCTGCTCACCAACGAGTTGAACCACCGGGTCAAGAACACTCTGGCCACGGTCCAGTCGATCGCCGCGCAGACATTTCGGGGCAAGACCGACACGGTGGCGCGTCAGACGTTCGACGCTCGCATGGTTGCCCTTTCGAATACCCACAACGTACTGACTGCGGAGAATTGGGAGAGTGCCAGCCTGCGCAGCGTCGTCGAGGGCGCGCTCGCCCCGCATGCTCTCGCGGAGGTGGAAACCGGTCGGTTCGATCTCGTCGGCCCGGACACCCGCCTGCACCCGAAGGTCGCCGTGACCTTGGCGATGGCGCTTCACGAACTCATGACCAACGCTGCGAAGTATGGCGCGCTCTCGGTTCCCGAGGGGCGGGTCAGCGTTCGCTGGACCCTGGAGCCGGCGGGCGACGGCGAACGACTCGACCTCGTCTGGACGGAAACCGGCGGGCCGACCGTCACCGAACCCGCCCGCAAGGGCTTCGGCAGCCGGCTGATCGAGCGGCAGCTGCCGATGGAGTTCGACGGCACCGCGACGCTGACGTTCGCGCCGGCCGGTGTGACGTGCCACCTGCAGATTCCGCTGACAGCGCTGGGCTGGCACGGCCAGGACCTCGTGACGGGACGGACCGGTCGATGAGTGCCCTTGAGGGGCGACGCGTCCTGCTGGTCGAGGATGAGAGCCTTGTCGCCATGCTCGGCGAGGACATGCTGCTCGACCTCGGCTGCGAGGTCGAGATCGCCATGCGGCTCGACAAGGCGGTGGCCCTGGCCCGCGGAACGGACCTGGACCTGGCGATCCTCGACGTGAACCTCGGGGAGACCTGTAGCTACGCCGTCGCCGACGTCCTGTTCGAGCGCGGTATCCCGTTCATCTTCGCCACCGGCTACGGTGTCTCCGGTATCGAGCCTGCCTATGGCTCCGTGCCAGTGATGCAGAAGCCCTATCAGATCGCCCAGATGGAGCGGCTGCTGCGCCACCTGCTGACCTGCGAAAGCCTGCCCGCCAAGAACGGCGCGCAGCCGCTCGCCTGCGGTTGCTCGTTCTGGGCCAAGGTCGTCGGTCCACACCAGATCAGGGCGGACTGAACGCACCCGCTGCGGCCTTCGGTCCCCATGCGCTGGCGCTTGTCGGCGGACCTTTCCGACCGATGTTGGGTTCGCCCAATGCGGTGACGAGACAACGAACGCCAGAGCGCATGCAGATCCACCTCGACGCCCTCGGCGGCATTGCCGGCGACATGTTCGCCGCCGCCCTCCTCGATGCTTTTCCGGAACAGGAAGCCGGGGTGCTGGCCAGCATCTGCGCTGCGCTGCCGGAGGTGTCGTGCGAACTTGTCCGGCATAACGACGGCATTCTGTCCGGCCGGCGCTTCCTCGTGGCGCGCCGCGGGAGTGAAGGGGACCGGGCCGAGGCCGGCCATACCCACCGGCATCACGACCACGATCACAACTATGCACCCAACCATGAGCCGGAGCATCACCATGCCGCGAACGCGCACGGCCATCGCCACTGGTCGCGCATACGTGCGGACCTCGAGGCCTCCCCGCTCGAACCGGCCGTGCGAAGCCATGCCATCGGTATCTTCTGCCGTCTCGCCGAGGCTGAGGCACGGGTCCACGGCATCGCCATCGAGGCGGTCGCCTTCCACGAGGTCGGCGCCTGGGATTCGATTGCCGACATCGTGGCGGCTGCGCACCTGATCGCGGCTCTCGATGCCGAGGCCTGGAGCGTGTCGGCGCTGCCCCTCGGGTCTGGGCGGGTCCGCACGCAGCATGGGCCGCTCCCGGTGCCCGCTCCTGCCACGAGCCTTCTCATCGAGGGGTTCGAGACCTTGGATGACGGCGTGCCGGGCGAGCGCGTGACCCCGACGGGGGCGGCGATTCTCCGCCATCTTCGGAATGTCGCACCGCCCCTGGCGGCAGAACCGAGGATTCTGAAAGGATCGGGCATCGGCTTCGGAACGAAGGTGCTGCCCGGCTTGAGCAATTGCTTGCGCGCCGTCGTCTACGAGGCTGCGGCGGCACGGGGGAGCGGCGAGCACCGCGACCTCGGCGTGATCGAATTCGAGGTGGATGACCAGTCGGCGGAGGATCTCGGCATGGGCCTCGACCGCCTGCGCGCGCATCCCGACATCTTCGATGTCGTTCAGATGCCGGTCTTCGGCAAGAAGGGACGGATGATGACCCATGTCCGGGCGCTCGCCCGCGCCAGCGCGATCGACGCGGCGCTGGCCGCCTGCTTTCGCGAGACCACGACGATCGGCCTGCGGCATCGGATCGTCTCTGGCACTGCCCTGCCGCGGCGGATGCATACCGTCGTCGTCGAGGGGCAATCCGTCCGCGTGAAGGTGGTTGATCGGCCGGGCGGGCGTACAGCCAAGGCGGAGGCGGACGACGCGGTCGCTCAGGAAGGCCACGCAGCCCGTGCCAATCTGCGCCGCACCGCCGAGGGCTTGGGGCTCCGGGCCGACTCCGAGGAGGGAGGCGCGGCATGAATAGTGAATTTCTGCTGCGGCTGAATGAGGTCCTGCGGGAGATTGGACCGCTCGCGGTCGCGGTGAGCGGTGGCGTCGACAGCCTCACGCTGGCCGAGACCGCCCATCGCCTGCTTGGTGCCGAGGGGGCGCTGATGGTGCATGCCGCTTCGCCTGCCGTACCGACTGAGGCGACACAGCGCGTCCGGGACGAAGCGGCTCGGGCGGGCTGGTCCCTCCGCGTCGTCGAGGCCGGCGAGTTTGCCGACCCGAATTACCGTGCCAACCCGGTCAACCGCTGCTTCTTCTGCAAGACCAATCTCTACGGGACGATCCGCCAGGTGACCGACCGGACCATGGTGTCGGGCGCTAATCTTGACGATCTGGGTGAGTACCGGCCGGGGCTCGATGCCGCGCGCGAGCACGGTGTGCGCCATCCCTACGTGGAGGCCGGACTCGACAAGGCCATGGTGCGGGGACTGGCCCGCAACCTTGGCCTCGGGGCTGTGGCGGAACTGCCGGCTGCGCCGTGCCTGTCGAGCCGGGTCGAGACCGGAATCCGGATCGAGCCAGAGACCCTTGCCTTCATTCATGCCGTCGAGGGCTTGGTGAGCCGCAGCCTGGAGGCGGGGAGCGGACCGCGCCGTGCCGTGCGTTGCCGCGTCCGAGCGGCCGGGATCGTGGTAGAACTCGACCCCGAAAGCCTCGCTGCTCTCGACGTTCCGCGTCGGACCGCCCTGGCGGCGGAAATTCGCGCCAGCACGCCGGTGAACCTGCCGCAGGCTCCCGTGCGCTTCATGGCCTATCGCACCGGCAGCGCGTTTCTGACGGGCGCGGCCCGATGAGCGTCGCCGACGAATTCGTCCTCGACTTCGCCCGCCCCGAGCGGATCGGCTTGGAAGAGGCGATCTACGCCGCCGGTAAGTCGCCCGTTCAGATCGACGCGATCCTGGAGGCCGCCGCGGCGCGCGGCGCACCGCTCCTGCTGACGCGGCTCGATCCCGACAAGCACGCGGCCCTCGCAGAGTCCCATCGCGCACGGATCGATTACTGCGCGGTGTCGCGCACGGCCATCTTCGGCCAAGCCAGGCCGATGACCGGGCCGGCGCGGATCGGCATCGTCGCAGCCGGCACCTCCGATGTTCCGGTCGCGCGCGAGGCCGAGCGGACCCTGGCCTATCAGGGCCACGCCACGACCCTGTTCGCGGATGTCGGCGTCGCCGGGCTCTGGCGCCTGACCCGACGGCTCGACGAAATCCGCGCCCATCCAATCCTCATCGTGGCCGCCGGCATGGATGCGGCCCTGCCGAGCGTCGTCGGCGGCCTCGTCGCCAGCGCCCTGATCGCGGTACCGACCTCCGTCGGCTACGGTGTCGCCGAGGGCGGCCGCACCGCTCTCGATGCGATTCTCGCGAGTTGTGCCCCCGGGATCACCGTCGTCAACATCGACAACGGTTACGGCGCCGCCTGCGCGGCGATGCGTCTTCTGCAGGCCGCCCGTGCCCTCTCGGATCTCGCGGCCGATGACGGAATACGCGCCTGACATGCCGTACGACACCCGTATCACCCCCCTTCACACCGGAGAGCAGACATGGAACGCCGCAGCTTCCTACAGGGCGCCGCCGCCGGCGCCGGACTCGCCGCCACCAGCAGCGCCGGCGCGGCCGTGACCGCCCCCGGCCTGCTCAATACCCGTCCGAAGGACCCGGCCGACCTGCCCTTCGTCACCGATCCCGGTGAGCGCCGGGGCGAGATGCTCTATCGATCCTTCGGTCGCCATGACGAGAAAATCTCGGCGATCGGTATGGGCGGTTTCCATCTGGGCAAGAACGCGGTCTCCGATGATGAGGCAACCCGCCTGATCCATGCCGGCATCGATCGCGGCATCACGTTCATGGACAATTGCTGGGACTATAACGGCGGCCGCTCGGAGTTGCGCATGGGCGTTGCCCTCTCGCAGGACGGTTACCGTGACAAGGTGTTCCTGATGTCCAAGATGGACGGCCGTACCAAGCAGGAGGCGATGCGGCAGATCGACGAATCTCTCAAGCGTCTGCGCACCGACCGTATCGATCTCGTGCAACACCACGAGATTCTACGCTTCGACGACCCGGACCGGGTCTTCGCCGAGGGGGGCGCGATGGAGGCCTTCGTGGAGGCCAAGAAGGCCGGCAAGCTGCGCTACATCGGCTTTACGGGCCACAAGGACCCACGCATCCACCTGCAGATGCTCGAAGTCTCCGAGGAACGTGGCTTCCAGTTCGACTCGGTGCAGATGCCGCTTAACGTCATGGATGCGCATTTCCGCTCGTTCGGGCACCTCGTGTTGCCCTACCTCGTGCAGCACGGCATCGCAGCGCTCGGCATGAAGACCTTCGGCGATGGGGTCATCCTGAAGAGCGATGCACCGATCAAGCCGCTCGAATACCTGCACTTCTGTCTGAACCTGCCGACCAGCGTCGTGATCACTGGCATTGAAAGCCAACGCGACCTCGATCAGGCGTTCGAAGCTGTCAAGACCTTCAAGCCGATGGACAAGGCGAAGGTCGCCGAGTTGCTGGATCGCAGCAAGCCCTACGCGCTGCAGGGTAAGTACGAGCTGTTCAAGACCTCCGCCACCTTCGACGGAACGGCCAAGAACGCGGCCTGGCTCGGCGAAGACGTGGAGAGCGTGAAGAAGCTTGCGCCCACAATGGAGTGAAGCCGTACGGCCATCTCGGGGCGGTAAGTCGGTACCAGCCGAAAACCTCTACACAGGATCTTTGGTCGCACCACGTCATCCCGGAGCCGCAAACCGGAGCCCCGAGCCCCACACGCCGGCGGTGCAAAGCTTGCCACCGTCGGCGGTTATGGATTCCGGGCTCGCCTCCGGTGCCCCGGACCGACGCGGTGTGATCCGCCATCGTTTTGCTATGCAGAGAGCGGCGTGACGTCGTAGCTTAGGGCAACCCGGTGCGGTCGGCGAACATCGCGGCGATGCTCGCCGGCGGGCCGATCAGCCTTCCTTGAAACCGTAATCCGGCACGCCTTCCTCGTTGCCGTAGTACTTGTACGGCAGGAACTTGCCGGAAAGGTTCATCTTCACCCGGTCGCCCTTGTTGTTGGGCTCGCGCTCCATGGTCATGTTGAAGTCGATGGCTGACATGATGCCGTCGCCGAATTCCTCTTGGATCAGCTCCTTCCAGGTGGTGCCGTAGACCATGACCAGTTCGTAGAAACGGTAGATCAGCGGGTCCGTCGGGGGCATCTGCGCGATCGAGCCGCGATAGGGGGCCTCATTCAGCATCCGTTCCTCGGCCTGGGAGAGACCGAACAGAGCGGCGGCCTTGGCGGCCTGGGCCTTTGGCAGCTTCATCTGGCCCATGCAGGCGGCGGTGATCAGAATTGGAGAGATGCCGCCGATCTCATCTTGGATGTACTTCCAGGTCCAGCCCTTCTCGCGCTTGATGTCGAGCAGTTTCTCGGTGAGGTCTTCGCGCTTCATGACTTGCACTCCGTGCCGGATTGGAAGAGGTGGGTCGAAAGAGGGAAGGTCAGGCGCGCCGGGCGGGAGCAGCGTCCGCCGAGAGGGCGGCGGCATCGGCTTCGCTCAGGCTCGGGCGGATCACCGGCGGATGGCGCGGGTCGTAGCCGACCGGCATCGCGTCCCGCAGCGTTTTCGAACGACTGATTAGGAAGTCCATCAGGTGGTTGCGCAGGGCGTAATAGCCCGGTGCATGGTGCAGCTGCGTGCGGTCCCGGACCTTGGGCAACGGATTCTCGACGATTTCTGCGACCTTGGCCTGCGGTCCATTGGTCATCAGCACGATGCGGTCCGCGAGGTAGATCGCCTCGTCGACGTCGTGGGTGATCATGAAGACGGTCTGGCCAGTCTCGACGCAGATGCGCCGGACTTCGTCCTGAAGCGTCCCCCGCGTCAGGGCGTCGAGCGCCGAGAACGGCTCGTCCATCAGCAGGATCTTGGGATCGATGGCGAGCGCACGCGCGATGCCGACGCGCTGCTTCATGCCGCCGGACAATTCGGACGGGCGCTTGTGCTCGGAGCCCGCGAGTCCGACCGTCGCGATAGCTTTCTCGGCACGAGCGTTCACCTCGGCACGCGAAGCCTTCCGCCACCGCGAAGAGACCGCGTAGGCGACGTTGCCCAGCACCGTACGCCAGGGCAGCAGAGCGTGGCCCTGGAAGATCACCGCCCGGTCGAGGCTGGTGCCCTCGATCGCCTGCCCATCGACGATGACGACGCCCTCGCTCGGAGCCTCGAGCCCGGCGAGGATGTTGAGGACTGTGGTCTTGCCGCACCCGGAATGGCCGATCATGCAGACGAACTCGCCTCGCCGCATCGGCAACCACAGGTTCTCGAACACGGTGGTGCTCTTGCCCCCCGGCGCCGGGTAGCGCCGGGCGATGCCTTCAATGGAGATGAATTTTTCCGCAGACGGCATGGTCTGGGACGACATGCAGGTGTCTCCGGTCGAGTCTGAGGGTCGGGTACGGAAGGGAACCAGGGTGGCCATGGTGCTCATTCCGGAAAGGTGACGAGGCGTTGCGCCCGCGCCAGCACTTGGTCGAGGATCATGCCCACGAGGCCGATGACCAGGATCGAGGTGATCACATTGGTGATCGAGAGGTTGTTCCACTCGTTCCAGACGAAGTAGCCGATGCCGGTGCCCCCCACGAGCATCTCGGCCGCCACGATGACGAGCCAGGCGATGCCGATGGAGATACGCATGCCCGTGAGGATCGTGGGCGCCGCTGCCGGCAGGATCACCGTCACCGCCCGACGGAATGGGCCGACCTCCAGGGTGCGGGCGACGTTCAACCATTCCTTGCGCGTTCCGGCGACCCCGAAGGCGGTGTTGATCAGCATCGGCCAAAGCGAGCAGATGAAGATCACGAAGATCGCCGAGAGCCCGGAATCCTTGATCGTGTAGAGGGCGAGCGGCATCCACGCCAAGGGCGAGACCGGCTTGAGAAGCTGGATGAAGGGGTCGAGGGCCCGGCCCATCAGGGGTGACATACCGATGAGGAAGCCGATCGGGATCGCCACCAGGACAGCGAGGCCGTAGCCCAGCGCCACGCGGCCGATGGAATAGGCGAGCTGGATGCCGAGGCCCTTGTCGTTGGGCCCCCGGTCGTAGAAGGGGTCCTTGAGGTGCTTCCACAGGGTGGCGCCGACGTCGAGCGGCCCGGGCATCGCCGACTTGCCGGTGGTGGCGCTCTGCCCCATCAGGGCCGCGTATTCCGGGTCCATCGCCTCGGTCTTGGCCGTGCCCCCGACGGCGACCTGCCAGGTGAGCAGGAAAGCGAGGAGCAGGGCCAGAGAGACGAGGCCGGCGCGCACTGAGAGGCTGGCGGCCATGGCTCAGCCCGCCCGCTTGATCTTGAAGGACTCGAGGTATTCCTTCGGCTTGGCCGGATCGAAGGTCTTGCCCATCACCACGAAGGTCTTCGTGGTCGTCTCGGGCGGGGTGAGGCCGTTCTGCTTCATCAGCTTGGCGGCATCGGTGGCGAGGTAGACCTTGGCCGCGACGGCCGCATAGTCGACGTCGCCCTTGATCTGACCCCAGCGCTGCATCTGGGTCATGATCCAGACCGCGAAGGACTGCCACGGAAAGGCGTCGAAATCGACGCGATCCGGCACCTTGCGCACGGTGCCGAGCCCGTCCGCGAAGGTCCCGGTCAGAACCTGCTCCACCACCGTGACGGGTTGGTTCAGATAGTTGGCCGGGGCGATCTGCGCGGCGATCTCCTTCCGGTTCTCGGCCTTCGATGCGTAGGTGGTGGCCTCGATGATCGCCCGCAGCAGAGCCGCATAGGTGTTCGGAGTCTGGGTGACGAAGTCCTGCGACGCGGCGAAGGCGCAGCAGGGATGCCGGTTCCAGATCTCCTTGGACAGGAGGTGGATGAAGCCCACGCCGTCATAGACCGCGCGCTGATTCACCGGATCGGGGGCGAGGAAGCCGTCAATGTTATCGGCCCGAAGGTTCGCGACCATCTCGGGCGGCGGTACCGCTCGGATCTGCACGTCGGTGTCGGGGTCGATCCCGGCTTCGGCGAGATAGTAGCGCAGCAGGTAATTGTGCATCGAGTAGTCGAAGGGCACCGCGAGCTTGAAGCCTTTCCAGTCCTTCGGATCGCGCCGGTCCTTGTGCTTCATGGCCAGCGTGATCGCCTGCCCGTTCACGTTCTCCACCGCCGGCATCGTGTAGGGCTGCGGATTCGAGCCGACGCCGAGGGAGATCGCGATCGGCATCGGTGCCAGCATGTGTGCGGCGTCGTATTCGCGGTTCAGCGTCTTGTCGCGGATCACCGCCCAACCGGCGGTCTTCACCACCTCGACGTTGAGTCCCTGCTTCTCGTAGAAGCCCATGGGCTTCGCCATGATGATCGGCGTGGCGCAGGTGATCGGGATGAAGCCGATCTTCAGGTCGGTCTTCTCCGGCTTGGCACCCTGCGCGAAGGCTTCAGCGATGAGGCGGGTGGGGAGGAACTGGCTGACGGCGGCGAGCGCCGTCGCGGCGCCCACGCTGCGCAGGAAAGCGCGCCGCTCCGCATCCTGCGGGAACAGCGCCCGCATCACCGTGCCTTCGACGACGCGTTCGATCCGAGCATCTGCGCTCGGTACGGCTGCGTCGTGTTCACCCTGTGATCTGTGCGTCCCGCACGAGCAGCCGCCTCGACTCAGGCGGTAGGACGCGTCGAAGGGATTGTCGAACAGGGCCATGGCTGCCTCACCGCATAAGGGTGCATGGAAGTCTGCAAACGGTATGCCAACCAGAAAATCGAAATAGATTAAGCGGTAGCAATATCTTAGTAGGTTGATCGACAATCACGAGATATCGTGATCTACGGTATCTCGTGATTTATACAACGATATTTCGTGATCGAGAGGTGACATGGGTGTCGATCTGCTCCGAAGCCCCGACTTCGGTGTCGCTTTCGAGGAAAGCCGCGAGGCGATGTTGGTCCTGGACCCGCAGGCTGACCGGGTCGTCGAGGCCAACCCGGCAGCCGCGGATCTGCTCGGCTATCCCCGTTCATCCCTCCGGGGCATGCTCGCGAGCGCCCTGCACCCGGGGCAGCGTCCCACCCTGATCGTGTTCACCCAGGGCGTCGAGGCGAAGGGGCAATGGTGGACCCACGCACTTACCCCGCGCCACGGAGCAGGGAAGACCCTGCGACTGGAATATGCCGGTTCGCTGCTGACGAGTGCTTCGCCGCTGATGCTGGTGATCCTCGCGGACCTCGACGCGCGCCGCCAGCGTCAGGTGGATGCTCAGGCCGATGCTCACATGCGGGCCGGCCTATCCGAATGGCAGCGGATGGAGCGGATATTTCGCGATATCGAGCGCGAGAACCAATTGATCCTCCGTGCGGCGGGGGAGGGCATCTACGGGGTCAACGCCGAGGGGGTAACCACCTTCGTCAACCCAGCTGCCGAACGGATGCTCGGATGGCCCGCCGCCGAACTCGTCGGCCGGGACATGCATGCCGCCGTCCACCACACGCACCCGGACGGGGCGCATTACCACCACTGCGACTGCCCGATCTACGCCGCGTTTCGCGACGGCGCGGTCCATCAGGTCGACACAGAGGTGTTCTGGAGGCGCGACGGCACCGCATTTCCTGTAGAATACACCTCGACCCCGATCCGCGACCGAGGCCAACTCCTCGGGGCCGTCATCGTCTTCCGCGATATCGGTCCCCGACGTGAGGCCGACGAACGTCTTCGCCAAGCGCTCGCGGAGGTCGATTCGCTACGCGAGCGCCTGGAACTCGAGAACGCCTACCTCAAGGAGGAAATCCGGCTCGAGAGCCACCATCAAGGCATCATCGGCCGCTCACCGGCCATCGAGGCCACTCTGCGGCAGATCGATGTGGTGGCCGGTACTGACGCCACCGTCCTCGTCACCGGGGAATCCGGCACCGGCAAGGAGTTGATCGCCCGTGCGATCCACGAGGCCAGTCGCCGCTGCGGCCGCCCCCTCATTCGTGTGAACTGTGCCGCCGTGCCCCGCGAACTCTTCGAGAGCGAGTTTTTCGGCCACGCGAAAGGTGCCTTCACGGGTGCGGCCCGCGACCGGGTCGGACGTTTCGAACTCGCCGATGGCGGCACGCTGTTCCTCGACGAGGTCGGCGAAATCCCCCTCGATCTCCAGGGCAAGCTCTTACGGGTCCTACAGGAGCGCTCGTTCGAGCGGGTGGGCGAGGAGCGTACCCGCGCGGTCGACGTTCGGTTGATCGCGGCGACGAATCGCGACCTACGCGACGAGGTGCGGCGCGGTCGCTTCCGCGAGGATCTGTATTTCCGCCTCAACGTGTTTCCGATCGCCGCCAGTCCCCTGCGTGAGCGGCCGGAGGACATTCCACTGATTGCGCATCACTTCCTGAAGGGGGCAGCTCGGCGCCTGAACATCGCCGAGCCGCGTCTCACGGAAGGCGATGTCCGTCGCCTCATCCGCTATCCCTGGCCGGGCAACGTGCGGGAACTAGAGAATGTGATCGAACGGGGAGCGATCCTCGCGGTGCGCGGACGGCTCCATCTCGATCTACCGGACGTCGATCCGTTGCCTCGGGGACGGGAGGCCATTGCGCCGATCTCGCTGATGCCGACGCCCTTGACCGAGTTCGAGCGACGCGCCCGCGAACGAGCCGAGATCGAGGCCGCTCTCGCCCAGGCCGGAGGCAAGGTTTTCGGGCCGGGGGGCGCGGCTGAGATGCTCGGACTCAAGCCGACAACTTTGGCGTCGCGGATGAAAGCGCTCGACATCGCCCGCGGAACGTTCCGCGCGCGGCGCTGATGCATGATCCGAAGATCGGTGATCGGGATGCTCGTCCTCTACGCGAACAGCATCGTGTCGGACGGTACATGGACCGTGAAGGCCTTGCCTTCCGCGACCCAGCCCACGCCTGCCGCCCCGTTATTGATGCCTGCGGCTTCCTCGGCGCTTCCCGCGAAGTGATGCAGCCCGGTGACTTTGTTATAGAACCGCTCCAAGGTCATATGACCAGGGCCGGCCGCATCGTCGTAGGCCTGGAATGCGATCCCTTCGTAGTGATAGCTCGATCCCGACGTGATCAGCTGATCGCGCTCCACCACGCTGTCGGTCAGGAAGTGGGTCCCGGTCTTGGTCTCCAGGAACCGGAACACGTCGTGGGTGCCGGCGCCCTTGTCCGGCGTACTCCAGGGACTTCCCTCATAATTGAAGGTCGGCATCGTGCTCTGGATCTGCTGCTTCTCTGTTTGGCTCGTCGTGTAGAAATGATCGCCCGTCTTCGTGTCATAGAAGCGAAAGATCGAATGCGTATCGTCGATCGTCGGCCCCGTAGCTGGAATCGTGGTTTGTGCATTCGCGACAGGAGCGGGAGATGCGACCGGCGTCGGGGACGTGGTCGTGGTCAAGCCGACCTGGCTCGGTGCCACCAACGCCGCCCCTGCACCTCCGGATTGCGATGACAACGACTGAATAATCGACTCACCGTTGGTCAGTTTGAGGGTCGAAAACTTTTCGCCGGCATTCAGATTCATGTTCCAATTGTTGTAAAGATGAGTTGCTGAAGAGGGCATGTAGAAAACGTTGTTGTAATGATAGTCGCCTGTCTGTTTAAAGAACGAGTCTCCGGTATTGAGATACATGGCATTGTCGTGGAATGAGATTTGGCCGGGCTGGTAGGCCGCATCCAAAAAGACACTGGCCATCTGTTTGGTGCTGTTGTTTTGCTCAGCGATGGAGTTGTTGCTGACATCTACGTTGGCGAAAGTGCTCGCGAACGCTCCGCCGCCATTATGGAGCACGAGAAAGCCATTGTTGTTCAGGCTTACATTGTTGGAGATCGAAATATTCGTCAGTGTACTTTTGGGTCCGCCGGCCTCAATGAATCCAACACTGTTTTCGACCCAGTTATGGTGGATCTTGATGTTATCCATACTCCCGAACAATTCGAACCCACCACCGTCATAATTATAATCGTAGCTTTGAGCTTTTCCGTTGACGACCCGATTGTAAGAAATTTCGTTGTTGCTATTTCCTATCAAAACGCCGACTGCGCCGTAGTCGTCGTTTTTGACGTCGGACGTATTCTTCACCATTTTCAGATCGTGGAAATAGCTCTGCGTCACGAGGTTGTTCGTGCCGTTGAGCATGACGCCTTCGCCGACGTTGCTTGCCTCTACGTTTCGGATCGTTACGTTGCTTGTTGTCTTCATGACGTTGATGCCGCCTTGTCCGGCCGCACCAATGTTCAAGCTATCAATCACGATATATTTCGAGTTGGCGATGTTGATCCCGTCCGAATACCCCGTGGCAGTGTTGCTGATGACTGCGGCCGGACCCATACCATAGGTGGTGAAGGTGATGGGTGCGTCCGCGGTACCGGATGCACCGATGGTCAATGCGCCGGTGCCCGGCGTCGACACCGTGTAGGCGGTACCCGCCTTGAACGCGACCGTGTCGCCAGCCTGGAGCTTCAGCTTGTTGACCGCATCGAGACTGGCGAATGGTGTATCGGCCGACCGACCGCTATTCTTGTCGCTCGCTGCTGATGAAGATGCGTCCACGTAGTAGATCGTCATCGAACTGTCCCGGAGAACGGTAAAATTGGCTATTGTTGATTCGTAGTTCCGGGTTGCTTACCGAGCGTTAAGCCGCATGCTTAAGCAATTCTTGTCGAGCTAATTTCAGTTGTCGGATCGCTGATCGCGCCGGCGGTTGCCCAAGTCTTGAGACGTGCGGCATCGCACGGCATGTGAATTAAACGGTGCCTGGTCCCGACCCGAAGTCGCTCCGTGACGCCTCTCGTCGATACGAAGCCGGGAGGGTGTTTTCCGCTCGACGAAGCGGATCCTCGGATCGCCTCCGGCATCAGGAAGTCACCGCCAGGGGCAAATCCGCTGGAGCGATTCGGGCGAGGGGTCAGCGCTTCAGAAATTTGCTCAGCGTTCTCTTCGAAAAGAAAACTGGAAGTCGGCTGCAGCCGACCTGTCGAAGTCGATGTCGCAGCCCCGAATGCCCTCAAGGCTTACTTTCTCCGGAGTCCAGGATCGCTCCCTCCTTCTCGATGCACATTCCTGGTCGGCGCCGGATTGCTACCACTATCGACAACGTTGCTCGGGCAATCCACGATGACCGACACGCTTCGAGCTGCCGAATTGCTGCGCCGGCCGATTCCTTCGCTTGGCGAGATCTTGCTTGCGATCGGTATCGGCACCTCGCGGCGCTGCGAGGTGCATCGGCGTGCGCGGGCCTCGGGGCTACGACGGCGCCGAGAAGCTGATCGGACGCAAACGCGTCACGCTGGTCGATGCCGAGGGGTACGTCCTGACGCTCGCCGTGGTGCCCGGCCAACGTACAGGATCGCGACACACTGCCGGCCCTCGATGACGGCAGCCAGAGGAGACCCAGCCTGCGTCTGGCCCTCCTCGACGGCGCCTTCACGGCCGAGCGCTGCCAGGAGTCGTGCGACCTTCACGGCATGCCCATCGGATCGTCGAGAAGCTGCCGGATCAGAAGGGCTTCGTCGTGCTGGGACGGCGCTGGCTCGTCGAGCGGAGCTTCGGCTGGCTCGGCCACTGGGGCGGTCTGCACCGCAAGCGAGCCGGCCGACTCGATGCCGCAACCCGTCGTCTCGCCTGCGTCGCCAGCCTTATGGCCGCCAACGCCCTCGACAATCCAGCCAAAAACAAACACCTCAAGCCGGCTCTGAGATCGGTTAGCAGCACCGCACCCGCCCAGAGGTGCGCTTCGACTTGCCGGGTCCTATTCCGACACCTGGATCGCCCCTCGCGATCTGGAGAAGGAGGCTATGGACAACGCTGGGTCTATCGACCGCGCCCGGATGGTTGTGCTCTCAGGCTCGCTCGAACACAGAAGCAATCATCGGCAGTACGCTTCCGGAGGAAGCGTCTCTGTTGTGGACATCTCTTACCTGTGATGCGCATGTCTGGCATGTTCTTTGGCCAAACTGCCCAATGCCGCTTGATAAATATCGACGGATGCGCGATCTGCTGCCCTGGGGGCACAGGGAAAAGAAAACTACGCATGTCCGAAAGCACCGAAATTCAAATGACCGACTTCGTCGATCTGGCGGCCGATATCGTCGCCGCCTACGTGTCGAACAACCCAGTCCGGACCACCGATCTCCCGGACCTGATCCGCAGTGTTCATGCTGCCCTCAACGGTCTGGTCACCGGCGTTGCGCAGCCGACCGAAGAAATTGCGCCCGAGAAGCCGACTGCTGCGCAGATCCGCAAGTCGGTGATGCCAGACGGCATCGTGAGCTTCCTCGACGGCAAGAGCTACAAGACGCTGAAGCGGCACTTGAGCAGCCACGGCCTCGATCCGCACAGCTACCGCCAGCGCTATGGCCTCCCGGCCGATTATCCGATGGTCGCTCCGTCCTACGCAGCGATGCGCTCGGAACTCGCGAAGTCCATCGGGCTTGGCCAGGTTGCGAACCGCAACGAGGACGAGGATGTGCAACCGAAGGCCAAGGGCCGCAAGCAGGCCGCCTGATCGGTTACATCATGTTCTGCCCCGAAGCTCCGTGTCCGTCTCTGGCGTGGGGCTTCGGCGGTGTAAACGATCCGCCTCGCCAGCCCTGGTGCGAGATCGTTTTGTTTCGTCTCAGAGCCAGCGCTCGTCGAGATCCGTCGCATTGCGGGCCGTGATCGCCTGCGTTTCGTCACCGTTGGCGAAGATCACCACGTCGTGCGGGCCAACGTCGCGGGTCGCATCGAAATCCCAGCGGCGGTGAATGACCCGCGGTCCGCCGAAAACCCGATACGCATTCCAATATCGATCGTCGCGAAAACCGATATAGTGGATACTCCGCGGCGGTTGCTCGGATGCCATGTCGGCGCCGGCAGGCTGCTGCGCTGATGCGCGGTCGGCCACCATGGCGGTTTAGCGCCCTGCCAGAGAGGCGGGCTGGCCCGGCAGCGCCAGCCGGTTGCCCGTGTCGATGAGGTTGTCGCCGACGACGCGATAGATGCCCAGGTTACGGTCGACGTAGTTTCCGACGTAGACGTAGGCTCCGGACGGACTGAACGCGATGCCCTGGGTGACCGCACCCGCCTCGGCCGTGGACACGAGCCGGATACCGTCGGGGGAAATCGCCAGCAGGGCGACCGCGCCGGTGGGCGTGTAGGCTGGACTTCTGTGCGGTGCACTCGAGCCTCGAACCACGGAGACGGCCGCATGACGTCCATCGGGTGCGATCGCCAAGGCTTCGGGGGTGTCATCGATGCCCAGATGATCGATGACGCGGGGGCGAGGGCCGTCAACTCGGATCACACTCACCGTATCGGCGTGACCATCGCTTGGCTCCGGTCCGGTATTGCCGGTTAGAGCCAAAGAGCCATCGGGTGTTACGCCGAGTCCATACGCGCCGGAGCCCACCGGCATGTCGAGGTCGTGCTCGTAGCGCATCTGCGGCCCATCGATCGCCAGAACACCGATGCGTCCGACCTTGTTCTTCGCCACGAGGGCGCGTCGTCCGTCGGGCGCGAAGGCGACCGCCGCCGCTTCGTCGCCGACATCGATCGTTGCGACAGCCCGTACTTCCAAGCCTCGGATCGTCAGGGCCGTCACGCTGCGTCCCTCACGGTTCGCGACGAGAGCGAGGTCACCGGCCTTCGAAATCGCAAGACCAGACGGCTGAGGCCCGATCCTCACCGTCTCGACGAGGCGGGCCGGGCTCGCTTGCAGGTCGATGACGTGGAGCCGGTCGTCGGCCCGGGCGTACCAAGCCGTTCCTTCTCGGTGCATGAGGACCGAACTTGCGACCAAGCCGACCTTGCCGTTGGGCGTGATCCGGAGATTGGTCGGCGGACCGTAGACCGAATTGTCGAGCGAAAGAGTCTGGACGAGACGGGGCTGGGCCTCATCGGTGACATCGATGATCCCGACCGCGTCCTCGCCGTTCGGTCCATTGCGACTGCCGTCCGGCTCGAAGAAGGTCTTCCCGTCCAGACCGACGAGCATCAGGGCCGGCGCGTCGGCCATGGCTGGCACCATGCTTGAAAGGAGAAGCGTCAGAAGGGCGGCTGACGAGGCGCGAATGGAATACGGGAGCATCATGCTGCCCATCTAGGGCATTGATGGCGCAGATCTCGTCTGCGCCGAATCCCGGATCCTGAGTGGCCTCCGGCTCGGGGCGAACTCATTTCTCACCGGAACAGGCGCAGCCCCGCACCCAAGAGCCCCAGCCCTGCGATCACCAGGGTGCCACCGGCCCATTCCAGCGCAGCGCGTCGGTGAGGGATATTCTGTGCCGCCGCTGCCAGCGCGGTACCGGCCAGCAGACAGCTTGCGCTGATCGTAAACATCACGAACCGCCTCCCTTCAGACCTGAAGCCATTGCGGTCCTCATCGATCGATTGCCGAAATCTCCCAGTGCCTGGGTTCGCCTTTCTCCTTGAAATGCCGGGTCGACCGCATACCCCATTTGGGGGATCTGTGCAGCTTTCTCACATGACAGATTACGTATCTCGCCCCCAGATGATAGAGATATTCAGTCAGCGCGGAGCTTGGTCGTTTTCCATACGGACCACACAAGGGTGTTCGTGAAAATCTTTTCGGTACGAAATTGGGTGGCCAGTCAGTCGCCAGTCATCCTTGCTCGGCTGAACATCACATGCGAAGCGAGCTATGGTTCCAGAGAGCAGGAAATCTAATATACAATCAGAGGTTGCTTGAGAATATAGTTGTCAAAAATGTCCGATGAAGTGAAGCGCCCTTCGTATATCCATGTCGAGCTCAAGAGCCACGACCCGTACACGTCGCGAGCGATGCCGATTGCGTGAGCGCAAGCCGCTTCGCAAGCCGGAGTACAATTCGTTCGCCTGTAAGCGCCGCATTTTGTGATTCGCAAGTGGCCGATCTAGGGCAAAGCTTCCTGCGAAAATCGCTGGCTCAAGGGGTAGGTATCCAACGGGGCCGGCTCTGCAGACGGCAAGCGGGGAGGCGACGCGCCAGGTTGTCTGATGAATACAATTGGTGCCTCTTCAGGGATGATTCCTGTCAGCGAAGGCCGGAAGTTACCCGTGCGGCGGCTCCGCTGAAGCGAGAGGCGGCCAAGTCGTCGCCGGGGCTACGTGCCGAGAAGCGTGTCGCAACGCCGGCCGGCGGCGTGACGATAGCACCCGGAGCCGCGTCGAGCTTCGCCTTGGCGTTGGCGAGCCTCACTGGGGCGGCGCGGCTCGCTGGTTCGGCGTCCGCGGCCGCTGCGGCGAAGAGGGCACGAAGCTGAGTGCGTGAGTCGGCATTCGCCGGGACGAGGGCTGCGCGAGCGGGTATCTGCGTCGTGGCCGGAGCCAGGTTTGCCATCCCTGCCATGCCGAGGCCGGCGACCTGAACCGCAGGCCGTGGCGGCGGCAGTGGCATCGTCAGGGCCGCCGTGACGGCCGCGAATTCCGCCGGGCGTCGGGGCGGGAGAGGCAGCGCAACCGCGACGGCCGGCTCGGAAGCCGGCGTCCCGGCCGTGGCCGGTGTTTCGCCTGTCAGCAGGCTCTGTGCATCGCGTCCGTCACGGCGAAGGAGATTACCCGCGAGCGCCTCGTCGGTGGCAGGAGCAGCGTAAGCGAGGGCGGCGCGAGCGCCGACCGAATCCTCCGGATCGGCGCTGGCGACGACGACCGGCGTCGGCTTACCCCGCGTCCGCTCGAACGCCTTGGTGGCCGCCTGGATCGGCGGTGCCGTTTCCTGCGCACGTCCACCACCAAACAGGCTGGCGAAGAAGCCCTTGACGCTCGGGCCGTCATCCTCGTCCATCTGCGCCACTTCCGTAACGCCGAGAACGGTGCCGCCGCGCGAAAGAATCTCGGCGCGGGCCAGCTCGTAGCCGGGGAGGGGGCGATTGTCGGAAGGCAGGTGAACGGTTTTACCGTCCGGGAACAGGCGCGCCAGCTGCTCGTGCGTCATGCGCGGCCAGGACCGGACCGAGCCGACATCGAGGTGCACGAAGGGCGAGTTCGAGCGCGGATACCAGCCGACGCCGCCGCGCTGCATCCGCATGCCAACCGCGCGAATCTGATCGATCGAGACGTCCGGCAGATAAAAGTCCATGGCCTTGCCAAGCATGTGCTGGCTGTACTCGGCGACCATTCTCGACCGCCGCCGCAGCATCGCGTTGGTGCCCGGTGAGCGATAGGCGGAGACGACGTTGATCGGCTCCTGCGAGCCTACCGAACGGTAGGCCTCCCAGACCGTGTCGAACAGCCGGGGATCCATCTTGATCGGCTCGTCGACGCGCCAGTCGCGCAGGAGCCAATTCAACTGATCGAGAGCCGCGCGGTCATAGCGCCCGTCGCGCTTGAACGTCACGGTCAAGCTTTCCTTGGTGTGCGTGTGGTAGATCGAGATCGTTCGGGTGTCACCGTTGGCGACGGCGTCCTGGGTGCCGCGCGTTCCAACGACCAGTGCGAGCCCGAAGCTGAGTATGACGCCGGCGAGGCGGCCGGCGCGCTTTGAAACGAAGAGGTGCTGGACCGAACGGTCGTATCGCGGAAGCATACCCACCGTGGTCTCACCCTCTACCCAATCGCGCGCGGTGCACGGATCATGGTGAACGCAAGGTTGCCGAAAACCGTAAACGTCCGGTTATCGGGTCCTCGGCGCTTCGCCGCTCGTCGATCGAATGGCTAAGTCTCAACCGTGGCAAAATCGTGCCGCGATGTGCGTGGACGCACCGGAGAGACTTTCTTCCTTTCGATAAGACTTTTCAGGCAAGTCGAATGGGAAGCTCTGACGATTTTCCGGAATTTCTTGCGGAGCGCGCGGCGTCAATCGCCACGGGTCACTGGTCCTACCACCACCCGTTTGAGGGACGGGTCTGACGCGGCGTCCAAAGGTCGGGCTCTCCGAAATCGGCAGGCGGACGGACGGCGGCACGGGCCGCCGTCACGCCCTCGGAATTCACCTCGCGCACCCGCTGGCGCCGAGCCTCGACCACCGGCTTCGGCGTACCTGTCAGGGCCGGGCCGGTTCGCGCTGTCACCGCCGGCTTCTTCTGCGTGCCGCGCCGGGAGTCAGGCGTCTTACCGTCTGTCCCGCGGGCCACGAGAAGGCTGCCGGGACTGAGGCCCAGAGCGATCTTCATGCGCGAATCGTAGCCGTAGAGGTCGGGCAGCGTGCGGACCGTTCCAGCTTCATCGATCGAGGTCGTGAAGTAGGCGAGATGGACCGGGAGCTTCTCGGTCAGCCGGATCTGGCGCTCACCCTTGCCGATGAGCTTCTTCAGGCGCTCGCTCGACCACGCCTCCGGCAGGACCGCGTCGGCGAACCTGAACGGGTCCTCGACCCGCACGCAGCCGTGGCTGAGTGCACGATGGGCGGACGAGAACAGGCTGCGGTTGGGCGTGTCGTGCAGATAGACGGCGTGGTTGTTCGGGAACATGAACTTGATGAAGCCGAGGGCGTTGCGCTCGCCCGGCGGCTGGCGCACCGATACGTTTCCGTTGCGGTAGACCACCTCGTAGCCGCGGCGCGCGGCATAGTTCGGGTCGCGAGCAAGCCCGGGCAGGAACTCGTTCTTGAGGATTGACGGCGGTACATTCCAGGACGGATTGACGACGGCGTACTCCATCATACCGGAGAAGATCGGGGTCGGGGATTCGGTCTTGCCGACGATGACCCTTGCCTCGTCGCGCTGACGTCCATCCCGGATCACCCGCACGCGAAACTCCGGGATGTTGACCATGACGTAGTCGCGACCGAGGTCAGACGGCAGCCAGCGCCAACGCTCCATGTTGACGATGAGCGCGGCTTCCGCGTCGTCGGTGCGCGTTGCGGCCTCCGGCCGGGCAAGGGCGGCGACCGTCTGCACGGTCAGGGCGCCGTTGGCGGGCAGGCCCCGCGAACGCTGGAAGGCCGCCACCGCCGCGACTACGCTGGCATCATAAGAATCTGGATCGCCCGGTGCGGCATCGAGAGTGCCAGCCGTCCGGGCCTCGAGGCCAAAGCGGCTGCGCAGGGCCGGAACTCGCGGGTCCGTCATGCCGAGCTTCAGCACCGGCCCAGGTGGCAGTTGCACGCTGGATGCGGGTTGAGCCTGCCCATACCCACGCAGTGTCGCGAGACGTGCCTTCAGGGCGAAATAGCCGGGCTGGGCTGGATTGTAGCCTTGAAGCAGAGATCCGGCAGTCGCCCCGCCTGAAGCGATGCGAGAGAGCACGGCGTCCGGCGCCGGCAGGTCCAGGGCGGGCGTGATCAGCCGCGACAGGCTGGCGAGGTGGACGCGGCCACCCCGTGCATCGCGGGCATAGAGCACCACGGCGGCCGAAAGCTTGAGATCCGCATCGGCGATCTGGGATTCAGTAGCCCTCTGCGTGCCGAGGACCGGTACGGGATAGGCGGAGGCGGCCAACCCGTCCTCGCCGGCGGCGGCCAGACGCGCGGCGGCGGACTTCGCCGCGGAGGTCAGGGCTCCGTCGACGATCCAGACCGGCTTGAAGGCGCCGAGCGCATAGAAGGCTTGGATCGCCTCGCGGTCCTTCGTCGAGAGCCTCGCCAGGAGGGGAGCCGGATCGGCCAGCCGCGCGGCGATGGCCGCGGCCTGCGGGTCTGTCGGCAGGGGCGGTGACGCCGTCGCCTCGGTGGTGGGCGATGTTCCAGGCGTGGATGGGTTCGCGTCCGCCGCGGGAGCCGAGCTCGGCACGTTCCCATTGACGACGGTCGCCGAAGGGTCATGCTTGGCCGGCTCGGAAGCAGCCGGATCGACCGAGGCCCTGTGCATGACGGGGTCCGAGATCGGTGTCTCTTGAGCCGGTGCTGGCTGGACCCGAGGGCTTCGGACCTCGAGAGCCGGATCAAGTGTTCGCCCGTCGGAGACCTGAGCGTGAGCCCCGTAGCCGACGCAGCCTGCCAGAAGGGCGGACAGCGCGACGGAGGCGGAGCGCGAAACGCCCATGGTGGCAACTCCTCGGAACCGACCGTTCCGGCCGATGGGACTAGGATAATCGGATCATGCGGGCGCGTGCGCAATCGTACGCTTTCCGCTGGGCATTCGTCAGGCGGCGGCCTCGTCGGCCTTGTCCTCGTCCGCGAGGCCGAGGTCCTTGAGCTTGCGATAGAGGGTGGATCGGCCAATTCCGAGGCGGCGCGACACTTCCGACATCCGGCCGCGATAGAACTGAAGGGCGAAGCGAATGATCTCCGCCTCCAGCCCCTCCATGGTCTTCATCTCACCGGTTTCCTCGGCGACGAGGCTCATGGCATGCGGGTCGCGCACTTCCACTCGGACGATCTCGCGCACCGGCTCGGGCGCGCCGCCCTGGACCATCGGCTGGACCGGTGCGGCGGGGATGCGGATATCGAAGCCTTCGACCTGCGCGGCGATCTGGGGAAATTCAGAGACGGTGAGCTCGTCCCCATCCGCCAGCACGACCGCGCGAAACAGTGCGTTCTCCAACTGACGGACGTTGCCGGGCCAGCCGTAGCGGGTCAGCAGCGCCATCGCCTCGGGCGTGATGGCCCTGACCTTCTTGCCCTCCTCGGCGGCGAAGCGCGCGCAGAATGATCGAACCAGATCCGGAATATCCTCCCGGCGGGCGCGTAGGGGCGGCAGGGTCATGGGGAAGACGTTGAGGCGGTAATAGAGATCTTCGCGAAATCGGCCCTGCTTCACGAGGTCGAGGAGCGAACGGTTCGTCGCCGAGATCAGACGGATGTCCACGCGCACGCTGCGCTTTCCGCCGACCGGGTCGACCTCGCCTTCCTGCAGGGCACGCAGGAGCTTGACCTGCGCGTCGAGGGGCAACTCACCGATTTCGTCGAGGAAGAGCGTTCCGCCCGAAGCTTCCACGAACTTGCCGACATGTCGCTCGGTCGCCCCGGTAAACGCGCCTTTCTCGTGGCCGAACAGAGTGGATTCGACGAGGTTATCGGGAATCGCCCCGCAATTGACGGTGACAAAGGCCTTGCCGCGCCGGTCGCCGGACCCCTGGATCGCCCGGGCCAGCACTTCCTTGCCAACGCCGGATTCACCCTCGATGAGCACGGGGATGTTCGATTTGGCCGACCGCTCGGCGAGGCGGATCACGCGCTCCATGTCCGGGCTGCGAGATGTCAGGTCCTTGAAGGTGAGTGCGCCGGAGGCGCGCCGACGCATGCGCCGGACTTCCTCTTCGAGCTGATCGACCTTCAGAGCGTTCTTGATCGAAACCTGCAGGCGCTCGGCCCCGGCGGGTTTGACCACAAAGTCCGTGGCTCCGGCCCGCATCGCCGTGACGACGGCGTCGATCGAGCCGTTCGAGGTTTGCACGATCACTGGAACGTCGAGGCCGGTCTTCCGCATTTCAGCCATCACCCCGAGGCCGTCGAGGCCGCCGGGCATGACGAGGTCGAGGAGCACCACGTCGATCGCATCGCCGGACCGAAGCGTTTCGAGGCCCTGCTCACCGCTTTCGGCCACCTTTGCTTCGAAGCCGAGACGGCGGACCATCGCCTCCGCGAGTCGGCGCTGCACGGGATCATCGTCGACGATCAAGACCGTTGTCGACATGGGGCAGCCTCGCTGTTCGCAAGCGCAGGGTGGCCGGCGACGGGGAGTCGTCCGAGCGCCATCTTCGCCGGCGTGTTTCGTTTCGAACCGCAGGGTGGCCCAAGAGCGTAAAGCCGCGCTTAACGACGATCCGACTTTTCCGACGGCGGCGATCTCGCATCGTGTGGGCGACTCGCCCGTCCCCTGACAAACCGTCTCGGCCCTCAGGTTTCTGCCGGTTTCGGATTGATCGGACGGCCCCTGCACTCGATATCACCGCGCACGGCACTCACCGGGCCGAGAGGGAACGAGACCATCATGCCGAGCCGAGCCGTCGCCCATGCCACTCGTTCGGGCATCGTTGCGAATGCCGAAGGGGCCAGTGCCGCCAGGGCCGCCGCGCACGCGGCCGATCTTGGAGCGTTGCCGGAATGGGATCTTTCGGACCTCTACGCCGGGATCGATTCTCCGGATTTTACAGCCGATCTCGCACGGGCGGAGATCGCATGCGCCGAGTTCTCCGAGCGCTTTGCCGGACGCCTTCTGGCGATCGCCGAAGGGCCCGAGGCTTCGGCCGAACTTGCCGAGGCGGTCGCAGCTTATGAAAGCATCGAGGACCTGCTCGGCCGTCTGATGTCCTTCGCGGGCTTGGTCTATTCCGGCGACACCACCGACGAACTGCGCGAGAAATTCTACGGCGACACCCAGGAGCGCCTGACCACGGCCTCCAGCCACTTGCTGTTCTTTGCCCTCGAGCTCAACCGCGTCCCCGATGCGGCGATGGACCGGGCGATGACGGCCGGCCCGCTCGCCCATTACGCGCCCTGGATCGAAGACCTGCGGCGAGAGAAGCCCTTCCAGCTCGACGACCGGACCGAGAAGCTCTTCCTCGAGAAGTCCGTGACTGGGCGCTCGGCCTGGAACCGCCTGTTCGATGGCACCATCGCTTCACTGCGCTTTTCCGTTCAAGGCGAGCAACTCACCCTGGAGCCGACTCTCAACAAGCTCCAGGATCCGGACGGTGCCATCCGCCAGGAAGCGGCGGGCGCCTTGAGCGAAGTCTTTCGCGCCAACCTGCGCACCTTCACGCTGATCACCAACACGCTCGCGAAGGACAAGGAGATCTCCGACCGCTGGCGCGGCTTCAAGGATGTGGCCGACGCGCGCCACCTCTCGAACCGCGTCGAGCCTGAGGTGGTCGCCGCCATGGTAGAGGCTGTCCAGGCCGCCTATCCACGCCTGTCGCATCGCTATTATCGTCTGAAAGCGAAGTGGTTCGGTCGCGACACGCTGCCCTATTGGGATCGCAACGCGCCTTTGCCTCAGGTCGACCAGCGTACCATCCCCTGGAGCGAGGCCCGCGATACCGTACTCGATGCCTACCGGGCCTTTTCGCCTCGTATGGCTGACATCGCCCGGACGTTCTTCGATCGCAACTGGATCGATGCGCCGACCCGGCCCGGCAAGGCGCCCGGCGCCTTCGCGCACCCGACCGTGCCCTCCGTCCATCCCTATGTTCTGGTCAACTACCAGGGGAAACCGCGCGATGTGATGACTCTCGCGCATGAGCTCGGCCACGGGGTGCACCAGGTGCTCGCTGGCCCGAACGGCGCCTTGATGGCGCCGACGCCGCTGACCCTCGCCGAGACCGCCAGCGTGTTCGGCGAGATGCTGACTTTCCGCCGCCTATTGGCTGCGACGGCCAGCCCGAGCCAGCGCCGCGCCATGCTGGCGGCGAAGGTCGAGGACATGATCAACACGGTCGTGCGTCAAATCGCGTTCTACGCCTTCGAGCGAAAGGTTCATCTTGCCCGCGCACAGGGTGAGCTGACGGCTGAGCAGATCAACGGTCTCTGGATGTCGGTACAGGCGGAGAGCCTGGGGCCGGCGATCACGCTCGACGCGGGCTACGAGCCGTTCTGGGCGTATATCCCGCACTTCATCCACTCGCCGTTCTACGTCTACGCGTATGCCTTCGGTGATTGCCTGGTGAATTCGCTCTACGGCGTCTACGCGAAGGCCGAGAATGGGTTCGTCGATCGTTACTTCGCGCTACTTTCGGCTGGCGGTGCCAAGCCCTACAGTGAACTTCTCGCCCCCTTCGGCCTCGACGCCCGCGATCCGGGCTTCTGGCAGATCGGCTTGTCGATGATCGAGGGTATGATCGTCGAATTGGAGGCGATGGAGGCCACGGAGGCGCCTTTGTGATGACTACCTTACATTGAACATTCTGCGCAATGGAAGGTGGGTTGCCATCGAACTCGAGGTCGAGAAGCCAATAGATTCGATTAGATTGGCGTCCGACAAAATCCTTTCGCAACAATTAGGTCGAATCGTAGAACGTGGCGATCTTTTTACTGTGTAAGATCCTTGGGCGGAGAAGTCTGAGTCGTCACTTGATTGGTATCGGCATCCGCATTCAAGCTCGCAAATGCCGATACCTCTATATTCGAAAGATCGTGCACTGTTCTGCTGGCATCGATCGCGTCCTCGGATCGAACAGGATTGATTTCCCTGCGAGCGACCCGGAGCCGTGGTGATCATCCGGGGATCGCAGCTCATGAACTTGATCCAGATTGTGTTCACGCACCGGACACCTGGCGATTGGCTGGAATCCGAGCCGTCGAGCCGCGACCCATGAGCCCGCTGCCCTGGCAGGTGAGGCGGCTGCGCTTATCTCGGGAGAAGCTTTTCCCGACGAGTTGATTGATCCCAATGGCCGACACCGATCGTGAAGCCAACCGCTTCTCCGCCCGAGCCAGCCGCTATGCCCGCGTCGGCGCCAATGTCGGCGGGGTGGCGGCGCGGATGGCCGGTGCCAAGCTGTTCGGCGGTAAGGAAGCACCGACCAACGCGGCGGCCCTGGCGCAGGCCCTTGGTGGCCTGAAAGGTCCGATTATGAAGGTCGCGCAGCTGCTGGCCACGGTGCCGGATCTGCTGCCGCCGGAATACGCCGCCGAACTTCAGAAGCTCCAGGCCGATGCGCCGCCGATGGGGGCGGCCTTCGTGAAGCGCCGCATGATGGCCGAGCTCGGACCAGATTGGCAGCGCCGCTTCCAGAGCTTCGACCTGAAGCCGGCCGCGGCAGCGTCCCTCGGACAGGTCCACCGCGCCACGGCGCAGGATGGGACGCTCCTCGCCTGCAAGCTTCAGTATCCCGACATGCAGTCGGCCGTGGAAGCCGACCTGAAGCAGCTCGAAGTGGCCTTCGCACTGCACCGTCGGCTTTCGTCCTGGCTCGACACCCGCGAGATTGCCAAGGAAATCGGCGCCCGGGTACGGGAGGAGCTCGATTATGAGCGCGAAGCCAAGCACGCTGTCCTCTACGGCAACGTTTTGCGCGACGTCGACGCGGTACGGGTCCCGGTCATCCACAAGGATCTCTCGACGAAACGCCTGCTGACGCTCGGCTGGCTCGAAGGCCAGCGGATCCTGGATTTTGCCGATGCGCCGGTTGAGATCCGCAACCGGTTGGCGCAGTCGATGTTCAAGGCTTGGTGGCATCCATTCAGCCGCGCCGCGGTCATCCACGGCGATCCCCACCTTGGAAACTACACGGTCTTCACGGAAGGTGGGGAAGCCCAGGGTATCAACCTGCTCGACTACGGCTGCGTCCGCATCTTCCATCCGCGTTTCGTCGGCGGCGTCGTCGACCTGTACCGGGGCCTCCTCGACAACGACAACGCTCGGATCGTGCACGCTTACGAGACCTGGGGTTTCAAGAACCTGAACAAAGAGCTCGTCGAGATCCTCAATATCTGGGCGCGCTTCATCTATGGACCGATCCTCGAGGATCGGACCCGAACCGTGGCCGATGGCGTCAAGCCCGGTGAGTACGGCCGTCGCCAGGCCTTCGAAGTGCACCAAGCTCTCAAGGCGCGCGGCCCGGTCACGATCCCGCAGGAGTTCGTGTTCATGGACCGCGCTGCCGTTGGGCTCGGCGCCGTGTTCCTCCACCTTCGCTCGGAGTTGAACTACCATCGGTTGTTTGAGGCCGAGATCGATCGTTTCTCTCTCTCAGACCTCGAAGCCCGCCAGGTCGAGGCGCTGACGACGGCAGGACTTGGATTGCCGGCTTGAAAGCGAGGCGACAAAAAGCCGTTTGAGGCGATTGCGCGGCACGCATGTCGATTGCGAGCGACCTTGGCTTGCGCTAAATCCCCTTGGAACAAATCAAGATGATGCCCTAGGGGACGCCCACAAGATGGCCGATACCAAGACCGTGTCCGGCGCGCATTACAGCCCGGCGATGGATGAGAAGACTCACGAGCAGACCTATCGCGGGTTCGTTCGGTTCGTGGAGATCGGCACTGGTGTCGTGCTGTGCTGGGTCCTGGCCCTCGCCGTCGGCGGAATCCGCGAGGCTTGGCTGACGGCCATCTTCGGCGTGATCCTGTCGGGGGTCGCCGGTGCGGTCGGTGCTCTTGCTCCCGCGATTGGTTGGAAGGCCCCTCTGGCGGTCGGCATTCTGCTGGCCTTGTATCTCGCCTTCGCCTGACCCTCTCCCAACGACATCTCGACTGATTTTGCGGGTCGCCTTCGGGCCGTCCTTTAAGGAGCATTCCTGCATGCGCATCGCTGTATTATCGGAAACCGATCCCGCGGAGCCGCGGGTCGCGGCGGTGCCAGAGACGGTCAAGAAATTCATCGGTCTCGGAGCCGATGTGACCGTGCAGTCCGGAGCTGGCCTCAAGGCTGGGGTTCCGGACTCAGAGTACGAGGCCGCCGGGGCCTCCATTGCCGGTTCGGCCGCGGATACCGCCGGGTCCGCCGATCTCGTGCTCAAAGTGCGCCGCCCGTCCGCCGATGAGATCGGCCTGCTGAAGCGCGGCGCCAGTGTCGTCGCGATCATGGATCCGTATGGCCACGAAGCCGAGCTCGGAGCCATGGCGGATGCCGGTCTCGACGCCTTCGCCATGGAGCTGATGCCCCGCATCACCCGCGCACAGGTGATGGACGTGCTGTCCTCGCAGGCGAACCTCGCCGGCTACCGCGCCGTCGTCGATGGCGCTGCAGAGTATGGCCGTGCCATGCCGATGATGATGACTGCCGCCGGGACCGTTCCGGCCGCCCGCGTCTTCGTCATGGGCGTCGGCGTCGCTGGCCTCCAGGCGATCGCCACCGCGCGTCGGATGGGTGCCGTCGTCACCGCGACCGATGTGCGACCCGCCACCAAGGAACAGGTAGAATCCCTCGGTGCGAAGTTCGTTGCCGTCGAGGACGAAGAGTTCAAGCAGGCCGAAACCTCCGGAGGCTATGCCAAGGAGATGTCGGCAGAATACAAGAAGAAACAGGCCGATCTCGTCACCACGCACATCGCCAAGCAGGACATCGTCATCACGACGGCGTTGATTCCCGGCCGGCCGGCTCCGCAGCTCGTGTCCGAGGCGATGGTCGCCTCGATGAAGCCGGGTTCGGTCCTCGTCGATCTCGCAGTCGAGCGCGGCGGCAACGTCGAGGGCGCCAAGGCCGGTGAGGTCGTCACCACCGAGAAGGGCGTCAAGATCGTCGGCCACCTCAACGTGCCAGGTCGTCTCGCGGCCACGGCCTCCAGCCTCTACGCCCGCAACCTCTACGCTTTCGTCGAGACGCTGATCGACAAGGAGGCCAAGACCCTGGCGGTCAAGTGGGACGATGAGCTCGTCAAGGCGACCAACCTGACCCGTGACGGTCAGGTCTCGCACCCCTCGTTCCAGCCCAAATCCTGATCCCGCCGGAGGTTACGATGGCCACGCTTCCCCCCGATCAGGCCGCCGAGCAGGCGCGCGCCGCCGCCGCTGCGGCCCGAACCGCTGCCGACATAGCGCAGCAGCATGCGCTCCAGGCGCAGAAATATGCAGACGGATTGGGCCACGGGCTCAGCGCCGTGACCCACGGTGCTGTCGACCCCACGGTATTCCAGCTCGCGATCTTCGTGCTGGCGATCTTCGTCGGCTACTACGTGGTCTGGTCTGTGACCCCGGCCCTCCACACCCCTCTGATGTCCGTCACCAACGCGATTTCGTCCGTGATCATTGTCGGTGCGCTGCTGGCCGCCGGCGTTCCGTACGTTGAGCATGGCACCGGTTGGGCCCGCTTCTTCGGTTTCGTCGGCATCATCCTCGCCAGCGTGAACATCTTCGGCGGGTTCCTCGTCACCCAACGCATGCTCGGCATGTACAAGAAGAAGGCCTGAGACATGTCCCAGAACGTCTCATCCCTTCTCTACATCGTCTCCGGCGTCCTGTTCATCATGGCGCTGCGGGGGCTATCACACCCAACGACATCGCGTCAGGGCAACCTGTACGGCATGATCGGCATGGGCCTCGCCATGCTCACCACCCTGGTCGGTCATCCGCCGGCCGGACTCGGAGCTTGGGTCATCGTGATCCTCGGCCTCGCGATCGGTGGCGGTGCCGGCGCGGTCATCGCCAAGCGCGTGCCGATGACGGCCATGCCTCAACTCGTCGCCGCCTTCCATTCGCTCGTCGGCCTCGCCGCCGTGATGGGTGCGGCCGCGACCCTCTACGCCCCGCAGGCGGTGGGCATCCTCGAGAACGGCCACATCCACAAGGAGTCATTGTTCGAGATGGCGCTGGGCGTCGCCATTGGCGCCATCACCTTCACGGGCTCTGTCATCGCCTTCGCCAAGCTCGACGGACGTATGTCCGGCAAGCCGATCATGCTGCCCCAGCGTCATCTCATCAACATCGGGCTGGGTATCGCGCTGGTGGTGCTGATCGCGATCTTCATCGGCAGTGAGAGCAAGGCGATCTTCTGGCTGATCGTCGTGCTGTCGTTCGTGCTCGGTGGACTGCTCATCATCCCGATCGGCGGGGCGGACATGCCCGTTGTGGTCTCGATGCTGAATTCCTATTCCGGTTGGGCGGCGGCCGGCATCGGCTTCACGCTGGGCAACCTCGCGCTGATCATCACCGGCGCCCTGGTGGGCTCTTCCGGCGCGATCCTGTCTTACATCATGTGCAAGGCGATGAACCGGTCGTTCTTCTCGGTCATCCTCGGCGGCTTCGGTGGCGATACCGCGGCCGCCGTCGGCGGTGCCGTCGAGACCCGTCCAGTCAAGCAGGGCTCTGCCGACGACGCGGCCTACATCATGAAGAACGCCGAGCGCGTCATTATCGTGCCGGGTTACGGCATGGCGGTGGCTCAAGCCCAGCATAGCCTTCGCGAGATGGTCGACATGCTGAAGAAGGAAGGCGTGGACGTGAAATACGCGATCCACCCCGTCGCTGGCCGCATGCCTGGCCACATGAACGTGCTGCTCGCTGAAGCGAACGTGCCCTACGACGAGGTCTTCGAACTCGAGGATATCAATGGTGAGTTCCCGCAGGCCGATGTGGCTTTCGTGATCGGCGCCAACGACGTCACCAACCCGGCTGCCAAGACGGACAAGGCCTCGCCGATCTACGGGATGCCGATCCTCGACGTGGAGAAAGCTAAGACCGTGCTGTTCATCAAGCGTGGCATGGGTTCCGGCTACGCCGGCGTCGAGAACGAGGTGTTCTTCCGCGACAACACAATGATGCTGTTCGGCGACGCCAAGAAGGTGGTCGACAGCATTCTCAAGAACCTCTGATCGGCAGTTCGGGAGACGGTCCGAACGACGTTCAGGTCACGCTCCATGAGGGGCCGGCACAGGTTCGCCGGCCCCTCTCTCGTTTTAGGATGCAGCCCTGCGCTGCGCATGGCGCTATGATCCCTCCGTGTCAGCCGCCATCGCCATCCACGCGCCCCGCGCGTTCCTCGACGTCGCCCGTTCGGTCCTCGGCCGGCCCTGGCGAGACCGGTGCGCCGATCCCGCCCTCCAAGCCTATGCGGCGACGATGGTCCAGGCGCATGCCCTGCCCGAACTTCTGGCGCGGGTCCTGGCCGGGCGCGGGATCCGACCATCCGAAGCCGATGCGTACCTCCAGCCGCGCCTTCGCGACCTGATGCCGGACCCGGATTGCTTGGTCGATATGCCGGCAGCCACCGAACGGCTCGCTCAGGCGGTGCTGACTGGCGAGCGAGTCGCGGTGTTCGGCGATTACGATGTCGACGGGGCCGCCAGCGCTGCGCTTTTGGCCGGATACCTGCGAAGCGTCGGCTTGACGGTTCAGATCCATATCCCCGACCGGATCACGGAGGGCTATGGCCCCAACGTCGCCGCCGTGGAGGCTTTACGGGCGGCCGGTGCCACGCTGCTCGTCACCGTCGACTGCGGGACCAGCGGGCATGCCCCCCTTGAAGCCGCAACGGCCTTCGGCCTTGACGTGGTCGTACTCGACCACCACGGCGCACCCGAGCACCTGCCGCCGGCCCGCGCCGTCGTGAATCCGAACCGTCTCGATGATCTTTCCGGTCTCGGACATCTCTGTGCCGCCGGTGTCGTTTTCCTCACCCTGGTGGCTCTCAACCGCCGCCTCCGACGAGAGGCCGGCTTCGCAGGTCGACTGCCCGATCTCGCCGCTGCCCTAGACCTCGTCGCCCTGGCGACAGTGGCGGATGTGGTGCCGCTCACCAGCCTCAACCGCGCCTTTGTCGTCCAGGGGCTCAAGGTGATGCGGACCCGTGGTCGCGTCGGCCTCGCAGCGCTTCTGGACGCCGCATCCTTGGCCGAGCCGCCAGAGGCTTGGCACCTCGGGTACCTCATCGGACCGCGCATCAATGCCGGCGGCCGTATCGGAGATGCCGGTCTGGGCGCGACTCTCCTCACCACGTCGGATCCCGCGGAGGCCGCACGAATCGCGGCGGAACTCGACCGGCTCAATCGTGAGCGGCAGGTGATCGAAGCCGAGGCGGTCGCCGCAGCGGAGGCCGAGATGGACCATGCCCTCAGCCTCAATCCGGACCGCCCGGTACTGGTGGCCGCCTCGGCGGACTGGCATCCCGGCGTCGTGGGGCTCATCGCGGCCCGTCTCAAGGAACGTTTTGGTCGCCCGGCCTTCGCCTTCGCCCTGCGGCCGGACGGTACCGCCACCGGCTCGGGCCGTTCGATCGTGGGGGCGGATCTGGGGCAGGCGGTTCGGAGTGCGGTCGAAGCGGGCCTTGCCCTGAAGGGTGGCGGCCATGCCATGGCGGCAGGCGTCACGCTGCCGAGCCTAGACGTCACGGGCTTTCACGACCACCTCGCGGCATCACTGTCCGCGACCGTGGCGGAGGCACGGGCGGTAGAGGCGCTGCTCGTGGATGGAGCGATGAGTGCGGGCGGCGTCACGGCCGACCTCGTTCGCACGATTCATCGGGCCGGCCCGTTCGGATCCGCTGCGCCGGAGCCGACCTTCGTCCTCCCGCGCCACCGCATCGTCGACGCTGCGGTCGTCGGCAACGGGCATGTGCGAGCTCGCCTGCGTAGCCGCGATGGCCAGGCCATCGGTGCCATCGCGTTCCGTGCCGCGCAGGGACCTCTCGGACAGGCCATCCTTTCTGGCATCGGTCGCGAGGTGCACGTCGCCGGCACGCTTTCGGTCGACACTTGGCGCGGAGCTGAACGGGCGCAAATGCGGATTTGCGATCTCGCGTATTTCGATTGAGCGACGCGGTTGACTCGACGTCGAGCGGTCATCATAAGGACGGCGCGCCGTCGAGAGGCGGCCGGTTTGGGGGAATGTCCCGAGCGGCAAAGGGGGCGGACTGTAAATCCGCTGCGTAAGCTTCGTAGGTTCGAGTCCTACTTCCCCCACCAAACCTTTACCGAGATTCCGAATTCGTTCGGGGTGTCTCGAGCCTTGGCGACCTGCTATGAAGGTCGGCGATGCGGGTGTAGCTCAATGGTAGAGCAGCAGCCTTCCAAGCTGAATACCCGGGTTCGATTCCCGGTACCCGCTCCAGTTTCCTCATCGATGAAGTATCGAGCCAGGCCAGCATCCGCAAATCTGTGCCATTGGCGGAATTTATTCTTTAAAATCCGCCCATTCATATTTTCGTCGAGGCGCCATCTAATGCTAAGATCATGATCGGTGTGCTTGCGATTATTCATATGAACGTTGGGCAGTATTTTTTCCAGTAAAGTTTCTCTGGATACAGCAGACAGATAATGGCTCCGTTGCGGATTTTTGACTGGTGCCGTCTGTGAATGACGAGTATTGAGAACTCACGTTACAGATCTGCGCGCGCGGTGAACTAAGATTTGTATGAGCGCTGGTTTGATCGCCTCTCGGTAATATGTAGATGATTACTTGAGTATATATTTCCAGCTTCTGTCACAATTTTCGAGACCATATTTATAATAGATCTACGTCACGATGAATGCTAACTTACATGAGTTTGGATAATATTCAGGCTTAAAAATCTGCAAATATCTTTATATTTTATTTTTTCAGGGCAGAAATGTGCATTTTGATGTGCTTGCTCGCCTCCGTGCCGTCGCACTTCCTAAGTACGGTTATGAGGTGCGTGGGCCAATCTTTGCTGAGGAAAGATCGGTTGCCAATCTTTGAAGCGAAATGGGACGGAACTGCCCCGTTTCGCGTCACCGCCAACGGGCTGATGCGAACCGATGTCTGCTTATCCAG